>JAHCKJ010000011.1 GCA_026125835.1 Sphingopyxis sp. | reverse complement strand
GAACAGGATGCGATCACCCGCCTTGACGTCGAGCGGGGTCACCTTGCCATCATCGGCGCGGGCGCCGGTGCCGACCGAGACGACTTCGCCTTCCTGCGGCTTTTCCTTGGCGGTGTCGGGAATGATGATGCCGCCAGCCGTTTTTTCTTCGGCTTCGATACGGCGGACGAGCACGCGGTCGTGCAGCGGACGAAATTGCATGGATTTCCCTCCAAAAGTGCAATGGATGTCGCTTAGCACTCACAAGGTGCGAGTGCTAACAACGGCGATATGGGAGGGGCTTGTGACAGCGTCAAGACAGGCCTGCGGAAAATTTTCCGCGCCCGCCGTTATTTTTCAGATGGGGTGGGCGCCGCGGTCCGACAAGGGGGCCACGGCGGGAAGCAACCCCAGCCGCTCGCGCTGCATCCAGCGGGTGAGCATCAGCACCGCGACGATGCCGAGTCCCGTCGCAAGCCCGGTCCAGATGCCGACGCCGCCCCAGTCGCGCTCGAACGCCAGCCACGCGCCGACCCCGATGCCGATCACCCAATAACCGAACAACGCAAACAGCATCGGCACGAAGGTGTCGTGCAGGCCGCGCAACATTCCGGCACCGACGACCTGCGCCCCGTCGGCGACCTGGAACAACGCGGCGACGATCAGGAAGCTGACCGCCAGTTCGGCGACTTCGGCATTGGCGGGGTTGCTGCGGTCGATAAAAAAACCGGTGAGCGTGCCGGGGATCGCCAGCATCAGCAACGCCATCAACGCCATGAAGCCCGTCCCCAGGACAAAACTGGTCCAACCGGCGCGGCGGATATGCGCCGCATCGGCGCGGCCATGGCCGATACCGACGCGCACCGTCGCCGCCTGTGCCAGCCCCATCGGCACCATGAAGGTCAGCGAGGCGAGTTGCAGCGCGACGGCGTGCGCGGCGACCGCGGCGGTCGAAATCCACCCCATCAGCACGACGGCGGCGGAAAACACGCCCGCTTCGAACGCGTGGCTGACCGCGATCGGGGTGCCGATGCGCGCCATCTGGAAAAAGCGCGGCCAGTCGCTGCGCCACCAGCGGCCGAGCAGATGGTAACGCCGGAAACGGCGATGGCGATAGACGACCACGACTATCAGCATCAGCATCATCGCGTTGGTGAGCACGCTGCCGACCCCGGCACCGACGACGCCGAGCGCGGGCATCCCGAAATTGCCGAAGATCAGCGCATAGTTGAACAGGATATTGCCGAGCACGCCGACGACGCCGACGACCAGCGACCATATCGGGCGTTCGAGCGCGGCGAGAAAGTTGCGAAAGGCGAGCGTCGCGAGGAACAGCGGGATGGACCACATATAGGCGCGGATATAATCCTGCGCGAGCGCGGCGAGCGCGGCATCCTGCCCGAGCAGCAGCAGGATCGCGCCGGTGTTCCACAGGATGGCCAGCATCGGCACCGACAGCATCGCCACCAGCCAGAGCGCCTGGCGAAAGGTGCGGCGGATGTCGCGCACCGAATGGGCGCGCCGCCCGATCTCGCTGGCCATCAGCGGCGACGCGCCGGTCACCAGCCCCATGCCGAAAATGGCGAGCAGCATCGACAGGTTGAACCCCAGCGACGAGGCCGCGAGCTGCGTCGGACCGAGCCAGCCGACCATCAGCACGTCGGTCGCGCCGATCAGCGACATGGTCAGGTTGGTGAGGATCAGCGGCCAGGCGAGCGCCAGCGTCGCACCGAATTCGGCGCGCCATCCTTGCGGCTTTTCCGCGGTAGAAGGCGTCGTCTGCTGCAACATAGCCGGCCCGGATAGGCGCGCGAATGTTACCGTTCAAGCACGCCCGACGACGCGCAATCCGATTGTCGGCCAGGGTGGCAGAAAGGCAACAGAAGTGACGTAGCCCCCGCGAAGGCGGGGGCCGTTGGAAATTTACGCAAGAGCGTTGTCCAAGGCCGACAGCGGCCCCCGCCTTCGCGGGGGCGACGCTTTATCTCACCCCCGCCACATCTCCACCATTTCGAATGCGAACGCCGCGAAGGTCAGCGTCAGCCCGACCACAAACAGCCGGTACGCATAGGCGAGATAACGATATTTGCGCCGCGCCAGCACGATGCCGTTCTGGTAAGTATCGCGCAGCATCGTTTCGTACAGATCTTCCTCGGTCCGCAGCCGCGCCTTGACCGCGTCGATAAAATCGTCTTCCTCCATCTGGGCAAAGCGGCCGAAGAACAGGATATTGCTGTGATCCTTGCCGTCCTTGTACACGATCGGCGGCGCCTTGCCGACGCGCGGCAGCACCGCCGACACTGCGAGCAGCGCGGACAGGAAGGAAAAGGTCGCGAGGATCGTCAGCGGCATCGCGAGCGCCCCCGCCCCGGCGCGCGCCTGCCCGACCGCGAGGGTGAACACGACAAAGGTCGCGCCCATCAGGATCGACGCCTTTTGGTCGGCCATCTGCGACAGCTGCATCGTCAGCTGCTGGTTCGTGCGCACCAGATGCACCGCGTTCGGCGGAAACGGGACCGCGGGCGGCGGCGCGGGTGTCGATGCGTTTTCGCTGTCCATGGTTCATCCCCCTGCCAGCGACCCGTCACAGCGATGCCATGAAGTGCCGCCAGCGGCAAGATGCTGCCCTGTTCCCGCCGCATTCGCTTGCCAAGCCCGCCGCATCGCGGCATTCCCGCGCGCAACATCATGCCTTTATGGGACGCACCACATGAGCACCGCCCTCACCGACCAGATTTACGGCCTGATCGCCCCCTTCAACAAAAAGGGGGTCGAGCTGACCGATGCGACGACCTTTGCCGGCGACCTTGAATGGGACAGCCTGACGGTGATGGATTTCGTCGCCGAGGTCGAGGACAGCTTCGACATCATCATCAGCATGAACATGCAGGCGGAGATCGAGACCGTGGGGCAGCTGGTGGCGGCGGTCGAGAAATTGCAGGGCTGACGCCATGACCGATCTCTTCTCAAAATTCGATCCGCTGATCGAGCAGCGCGAGGCGCTGCTGTCGACCGGCGTCACCGATCCGTTCAGCCTGGTGATGGAAAAAGTGCTCTCGCCCACCGTCGCGATCTGCAACGGTCGCGAGACGATTCTGCTCGGCACCTATAACTATATGGGCATGACGTTCGACGAGGATGTCATCGCCGCGGGCAAGGACGCGCTCGACAAATTCGGCAGCGGCACCACCGGCAGCCGCGTCCTCAACGGCACCTATCAGGGCCACAAGGAGTGCGAGGAGGCGCTCAAGGAATTTTACGCCATGGATCATGCCATGGTGTTCTCGACCGGTTATCAGGCGAACCTCGGCATTATTTCAACGATCGCGGGCAAGGGTGACTATGTCATCCTCGACATCGACAGCCATGCGTCGATCTATGATGGCTGCGCGATGGGCAATGCCGAAATCGTCGCCTTCCGCCACAATGACGTCGAGGCGCTCGAAAAGCGGCTGAAACGCCTGCCCCCCGAAGCGGGCAAGCTGGTCGTGCTCGAGGGCGTCTATTCGATGCTCGGCGACGTCGCGCCGCTGAAAGAGATGGTCCGCGTGTCCAAGGAAGCCGGCGCGATGGTGCTGGTCGACGAGGCGCATTCGATGGGTTTTATTGGCGAGCATGGCCGCGGAGTGGCCGAGGCGCAGGGGGTGATCGACGACGTCGACTTCATCATCGGCACCTTCAGCAAGAGCGTTGGCACCGTCGGCGGCTTTTGCGTGTCGAACCATCCGAAGTTCGAGATCATGCGGCTCGTCTGCCGCCCCTATGTGTTCACCGCGTCGCTGCCGCCGAGCGTCGTCGCGACCGCGGCGACCAGCATCCGCAAGCTGATGCACGGCTCGAACAAGCGCGCGCATCTGTGGGAAAATTCCAAGGCGCTGCACAAGGGGCTGGGCGACCTGGGCTTTACCCTCGGCACCGACGAACCGCAGTCGGCGATTATCGCGGTCATCATGCCCGACCTGGAGCGCGGCGCGATGATGTGGGAAGCGCTGCTCGAGGAAGGACTCTACGTCAACCTCGCCCGCCCGCCCGCCACCCCCGCGGGCATGACATTGCTGCGCTGTTCGCTTTGCGCCGAACATTCGAGCGATCAGGTCGGTGAAATCCTGTCGCGCTTTGAACGCGCGGGCAAACGCGTCGGCATTATCGGCTGAACCGAGCCGCGGCGCCGACCAGCGGATTCCTTTTTGCGCCGAACCGAATGAGCGCCGGTTTCGGCGCTTTGCTGCGCCGCGCATGTCCGGTAAGACAGGCGGGTGTTCGAGCGGGTTGGCGATACGGAAAACGAGACGCGACAGGAGCGGCTGCGCACCTGGCTGACGATCGGCATGGCGATGGTCCTGGCCGGGATCGTCGCGGCGCTGGTGCTGTTGCTCGCCCGCGCCAGCAACAATTACGACCAGTCGCTGCGCTGGCAGACGCAAAGCCTGGAAGTCATATCGCAGACCCGCTCGCTCGACGCCGCGCTGGCGCGTGCGGAAGCGGCGCTTGGCCGGTTCGCGGTCGGGCTGCAGAAAGAGGACGGCCGCGTCTATGAACAGCAATGGGGGCTGGCGCGGCAATATCTGGCCCGGCTGGACCGGGCTGTGCGCGACAATCCGGCGCAGTCCAAGCTGGTCGACCAACTGACCAGCGAAATGGACACCCGCGGCCGCCAGCTGGGCGACGCCGCGCTGAGCGCCAATTACAACCAGACCGTCGCGGCGATCTCGAAATATCATGCGGCGGGACATGACGCCGGATTGGGGCGCATCGACCGGCTGTTGACCCAGATCATCGCGAGCGAACGCGCGCTGCTGCGCCAGCGCAACCAGACCGCCGCCGCCGACCGGGCCAACCTGAATCAGGCGATTCTGTTGTTCACCCTGCTAGGCGCGGCGATTGCGGCGGTCGCGATCGGCACCACCTTTTCCTTTGTCCGCGCGGTCGCCGAGCGCCGCGTCGCGCGGCGCGAACAGGCCGCCGAGGCCGAACGCGCAATGCAGCTGGAAGAAGCGGTCGAGGCGCGCACCGCCGAGCTGGAACAGGCGAACATCGCGCTGCGCAGCGAGATGACCGAACGCGCCGCCGCCGAAGCACAGTTGCGGCAAGCACAGAAAATGGAGGCGGTCGGCCAGCTGACCGGTGGCATCGCACATGATTTCAACAATATGCTGGCGGTTGTTGTCGGCGGGCTGGAACTGGCGCAGCGCTGGCTGCCCGGCGAACCCGAAAAGGCGCAGCGCCATCTGGTCAATGCCCTCGACGGTGCCAACCGTGCCGCCGACCTGACCCGCCGCCTGCTGACCTTTGCCCGTTCGGAGCCGGCACGCCCCGAGATGACCGCGATCGACGCGTGTATCGCCGGCTTTTCGGAGCTGATTGCGCGGACGATCGGCGACCGCATCGCGCTGACGCTCGACCTGCAGGCGGGCGACCTTGCCTGCTGGCTCGACAAGCAGCAGTTCGAAAACGCGCTGCTCAACCTGGCGGTCAATGCCCGCGACGCGATGGACGGCCATGGCACGCTGACCATCCGCACGCTCGACGACCGCGACGGCAAGGCGCTGGCGGTGCAGGTCATCGACACCGGCTGCGGCATGTCGCCTGCGGTACTCGAACGCGTGTTCGACCCCTTCTACACCACCAAGCCCGCCGGGCAGGGAACCGGACTGGGCATGAGCCAGGTGTTCGCCTTTTGCCGCCAGTCGGGCGGCGAGGTGCAGATTTCATCGACCGAGGGCGAAGGGACCAGCGTCGCGATGCTGCTCCCGGTCGCGGCGATGCCCGTGGACAATGCGAGCGAACCCGTTGCCGCGGCGCTCGACGGCAACGCCGAACCCGCCGAGACGCTGAAAATTCTGGTGGTAGAGGATGACGAACGGGTGCTGACCGCCACCGTGGATGCGGTCAGCGAACTGGGTCACACCGCGGTTGCGTGCGCCAACCCGCTGGAGGCCGAAGCGCTGGTCGAAGGGCGGCTGGCCGAAGGCAAGGGATTCGACCTGATCCTGTCGGACGTGCTGATGCCCGAACTGACCGGCCCCGAAATGGTCGCGCGGCTGAAACAGCGCTGGCCCGAACTGTCGGTGCTGTTCGTCACCGGCTATGCCGGCGATGCGAGCGAGGTTGCCAGCTTCGGCGACCATGATGTGCTGCGCAAGCCCTTCACCCTCACCGCGCTGGACCAGGCGATCCGGCGGTGCGGCGATGCCCGCGAAGGCCGCCCGCTGGTAAACTGAGCATCGGCGCGATCAGCGGATCGCGCCGCTTTTCATCAGGCGCGGCACCAGCGTCAGCGCCGCGACGAGCGGCCAGCGGCGTTGCCACGGCTTGATCTCGATCGCCGTCCCGGCATGGCGATTGATCTTCCACGCCAGATAATCGATGCCGCCGGCATAGGTGAGGCTGGCCTTGGCGAGCCGGACGATGCTGAGCAGCTTGCCCTCGATCCGGCGGCGCGCCCAGCCGCCGCTGCGTGCGCGCGCCCAGGATCGCAGCGATGGCCGGAGCGCTGAACCGCAAGCTAGCGTTCTGCGTCGGCATCGACGACCGACTGGGCGCGGCCGCTGCGTTCGGCGCGCAGTTCGACCGAATAGGTCAGCGCAAAGGCGCGGCGCCACCAGTCGAGCGGCGCTTCGCCCGCCACTGCCCCCGCCGCCGCGAGCAAGGTCGGCGCGGCGCGCGCCACCGCCGCCACCGCCCGATTGGCGGCGGTATCGTCGACCGCCCACACCAGCCGCGACGGCTGCGCAAACCGTGCCCACACCGACACGTTACGCGTCTCCGGCCCGGTGAGCCGGTGAAAATCCGCCTCGCTGAGCACCGCATATTTCGCGATCAGCCCCTCGTGCTGGAACGGAAAGACATTCGGCGGATCAGCCGGTTGGCCGCCGCCTGCCAGCGCTTGGGATAGGCGTCGCCATAGTCCGATACGATCAGGTAAAAATCGAGCATCAGCCCGTCGAGCGCGCTTTCGCGCAGGCAGCTGCCGTAAAAACAGCACCGCGCGCGCACTGCGGGATGGCGCGCGGCAATCGCCAGCGCCATCGCCGTGACGCGGGGATCGACGGGAACCGACAGTTCGGCGCGGACAAGGTCGGCCAGACCGGACATGCGAGCGCTCAGGCGGCCAGGCGCAGGAACGGCACCGGCTGCGTCGAGGTCAGGATGATCGGCGCGCCCGTGTTCGCCTGAAAATCTCGCCGTCGAGGATGACAGTTCGACCGTTCCTTCGATGCGGATTTCGTCGCCCTGCTGGAAATGGACCCCCGCCAGCTGGCGCTGGCCGAGTGTCCCGCGCCAGGTCGCACCGAGCATCCGGAACAACGCGCCGATGCCGCGTTCGACCGCCAGCAACTTCATCTGCCCGCTCTGCCCCGCGCCGTCGTTGGTGCGAATGCTGAGCAGCAATTTTTCGAGCGTGGTGACGATCAGCAACGAAAATTTGCCCTGAAACTCGCCCTGGCGAATCAGCGATACCGTCATCGGCGCCGGCGCCGGCGGCAACCGCCCGCCGCCCAGCCCGAACATCATCGCAAACAGGCCGAGGATCGCCGCCAGAAAATGCGACAGGCCGTTGGGAAGCCCCAGCGGGTAAATGCGGTTGCGGCAATAGAGCATGACATCGGCAAGATAGGCACCGCCAAGAAACATGCCGAGCACGGGACGGCCGGTGTCGCCGCGGTCGAGCGCGATCAGCTGGCGGCGGATGACATGATCCTCCAGCCGCCCCGACGCGACCAGTTCGATGACGCGTTCCAGCGCCTTGATCGGGTCGCCCTCGGCGCCCAGGTCGAGCGCGATCAAATTGGTCTTGCCGTTCGGCAGCACCGCCACGGGCGGCGGCGATCCGCCGAAATGGCCGCCCGAATACAGCTCGGTCAGCGCCGCCTGCACCGTCCCGTCACCGCCATTGATGACGACAATGCGCGGGCTGACCATCGCAATGGTGCGGACCGCCTCGCCGATCTGGTCGACATGTTCGACCTCGTAGTGAAAAATGTCGGGGTGCGCCGCGCAATATTCGCGAACCCGCGGCAACAGGGCACGGTTGCCCGTCGAGCGCGGATTGGAAAGGAGCGCGACGCTGGCCATTCGCCCCTACATATACCGCATGGCGATGGAGATCGTTTTCGGGGCGTTGCCGACCTCGAACGCCGTCCGCCGGACATTCGGCTTGCCAAGGTTGAACAGGTTGATGCTGGGGTTGTTCGACATCCCGCCGCCGTCGGACCGCAGGTCGGTCTTGCCGTTGCCGGTGACGTCGTGGCGAACCGCAATGGCATAGCTGCCCGCGTCGGGCAGCGGGACGCACACGGTCATCGAACCGGCGCGGGCTGGCACCTCGATCCGGTTGATCCACCGCCCCTTGGCCAGCCAGTCCTGTTGCGTCGCGCGATAGCTTTGCACGCGCACCATGCCGGTGCCGGCCTTGATTCCGTTGATCTGGACAATCGTCGACGGGCCGCTCCGGCACTTTGCGGGATCGTTGGCAATGACCTGGCCGCTTGCCTGCGCCGCTACCGAAACACTCAGCAGGGCCAGGCAGAGCGACGTCGACAGAAATTTCGACATGACGCACTAGCTCCTAATGGTTATACCGCCCCCAGCCACGCTGGCGCGGGTCCCTGTCGCCCTTGCATCGGCATATCGGAACCATTTGCGGCCAAATCATGGTGATGGGGCGACGAAAGATTGAATAAGCTGCCTGCCATCGACCGCTATATCGCGCGGCTCATCTTTTTCCCCATGCTCGGCACGCTGGTGCTGTCGGCGATGCTGCTCGTGCTCGATAAAATGGTCCGACTGGTCAATTTCATCGCGGCGGAAGGCGGTCCGGTCAGCATCGTGTGGCGGATGCTTGCGAACCTCATCCCCGAATATCTCTCGCTCGGCATCCCGATCGGATTGATGCTGGGAATACTGCTGGCTTTTCGAAAGCTTGCGACCACGAGCGAACTTGACGTGCTGAAAGGCGTCGGGATGAGCTTCGGGCGCCTGATGCGCGTGCCTTATGCGTTCGCGATCGCGCTGGCGGCGCTCAATCTGGCGATCGTCGGCTTTATTCAGCCGGTTGCGCGCTACGCCTATGAAGGCTTGCAATTCGAGTTGCGCTCGGGCGCGCTGGGGGCGTCGATCAAGGTCGGCGAGTTCACCAAGCTGGGCGACCGCATGACGCTGCGGATCGAGGAAAGCTATGACGACGGCAAGTCGCTCCGCGGCATTTTCGTGCGCGGCGACAACAATGACGGGCAGCGCGTGTCGGCGACTGCGGCGCGCGGCCAGTTCCTGGCCACCGACGATCCCGAAACGATCATCCTGCGCCTGTCACAAGGCGTTTTGATCCACGAATCGCCGAAGTTCGCGGTGCCGCGGGTGCTGACTTTCGACAACCACGACCAGCCGATCCCGCTGCCCAAGATCGAGGCATTCCGGCTGCGCGGCGGCGCCGATCGCGAAAAGACCATCCCCGAACTGTTCGTCGCGGGCAAGGATCAGCGCCAGTCCGAACAGACAAGGCTCGAAAGCCGGGCCAATTTCCATTTCCGGATCGTCGAAGTGATGGCGATGTTCCTGATCCCGCTGATCGCGGTGGCGCTGGCGATCCCGCCGAAACGATCGACCTCGTCGCTCGGCGTGTTCCTGTCGATCGTGCTGCTCGTCACGCAGCACAAGATCAATCAATATGCCGAGGATCTGGGCGCCCGCGGTACCGTCGATCCGGTGATCGCGCTGTGGGTGCCGTTCCTGCTGTTCGCGGCGCTCGCGGTCTGGATGTACTACACTGTCGCCCATGTCCCCGGCGGCCAGCCGATCGGCGCGCTCGAGCGGATGGCGGCCAAGGCGGCGCAGCGCATCCGCGCGCTGATGACCCTGTTCCAGCGCAAGCAGCGGCTTACCTGATGCACCAGCTTCACTTTTTCCCCTCGCGCACGATGGCGCTCTATGTGGGACGGCTGTTTCTCGTCCGCTCCTTTTCGATCCTGTTCGCGCTGGTGCTGATCCTCCAGACGCTCGACCTGCTCGGCGAAAGCGGCAAGATCCTGGCGGTTGCCGGCAACAGCGACAGCGACGTCTGGCGCTATGTCGGACTCCGCCTGCCGCAGATCATCGAAACATTTCTGCCCTTTTCGGTGCTGCTCGGCACCATCTTGACGCTGATCACGCTCAACCAGAACAGCGAGGTGATCGCGATGAAAGCGGCCGGCATGTCGGCGCACCAGGTGCTGGCGCCGCTGTTCCTTGCCGCCTTGCTGGTGGCGGGGATCAGCTTCACCTTCAACGAACGGATCGTCACGCGCTCGACTGCGGCGCTCAGCGCCTGGCAAAAGGTGAGTTATGCCGAGGTGCCGAGGGATAGCGGCGTCCGCAGCAACATCTGGGTGCGCGACGGCGACAATCTGATCAACGCGGCGACGGTCGAAACCGCGGGGCCGGCAATCGTGCTGCGCGGCGTCACGATTTACGAACGCACCGGCGGGGTGCTGTCGTCGATGCTGAAAGCCGACAGCGCGCGCGCGCTGCCCGGCGGCGGCTGGGAGTTGACCAATGCGCAGCGCTTCATGCGCCGATCGGGGACGATGGAGCCGCTGGGGACGATCGTCGCGGCGCAAAATGTCCGTCCCGACCAGTTCACGCTGGCGCAGGTCGACGGCGACGAACTGCCGTTCCTGAAGCTAAAGGCGGCGATCGACGATCTGGAGGCGGCGGGGCGCCCGGTCGGGGCACTGAAAGGCGTGCTGTGGCACAAGATTTCGGGGCCACTGTCGGCGATATTGATGCCGCTGCTCGGCGCGGTCGCGGCGTTCGGGCTGGCGCGATCGGGCAAATTGTTCGTCCGCGCGATCCTGGGGATGGGGCTGGGATTCGCCTATTTCGTCGCCGACAATTTCGCCCTCGCGATGGGCGATCTGGGGGCCTATTCGCCGTTCCTGGCGGCGTGGGGACCGTTCATCTTGTTCGCGCTGATCGGCGAGATGATTTTGATCCGGACCGAGGAATAGGGTCCGCATCGGCCGGCGACCGGAACACGAAATTTGTAGCATCGTCATCCTGAACTTGTTTCAGGATCCATGATCTGCCGCTTCCGTTGGCCCAGCGTCACATTCAAGCTCAGGCCATGGATGCTGAAACGAGTTCAGCATGACGAGCTTTTGGTGGCAGCTCCCTACCCCTAAGCGGACGTCACTATCCAATTTCAGGCAGCAGCCCCCCGCGCCGACCCCGCCACCAGATTCGCCACCAGCTTCGGCAGGCTGTCGTAATTCGCGCCATGATATTGCGAATCCGCGGGCAACACATCTTTCAACCGGCGGTGCGCCTCGGCGAGCGCATGGTATGGTACGCCCGGCAGCAGGTGGTGCAGCGCATGATAGCGCAGCCCCACCGGCGCCCACAGCTCGGGCAGCAGCCCCGGCGGCGGCACGTTGACGCTGTCGAGAAACTGGCCGGTCACGGTCAGCACCTCGCCGTCATTTTCCCACAGATGCGCCACCAACGTGCGAATCTGGTTGAGCACCAGCGTCGCGGCGGCGATCGCGCCAAAGATCGGCAGCGCGCGCAGCGGCACCCAGCCAAACACGCCCGCGGCGATCAGCAGGCTCGACCACGCCCACGCGCCGCCTTCCTGCCACGCCCACATGCGGCGAAACTCGCCGTCGGGCGCCTTGCGGCGGAACAGCGGGTTGATGATCATCCCCGAATAACGCTCGACAACGATCCGGCGCAGCGGCGGGATCAGGAACGACAGCGGGGTCAGCACCGCATAGCGGAACAGCAAGGCGAGCGGCGCGAACGCCGCGGCGACCACGAACAGCGGCACCGTCCACGGCTTCATCAGCGCCAGCGGCAGATATTCGGGATCCTCGACCGTGCCATATTTGGTGCGGTTATGGTGCAGGCTGTGGATGCCCTCATACATATAGGACGGGATCAGCAGCGGCACGCCGACGAGCAGGTTCCACGCGAAGCGGAAGCCCGGCAGCGCGTTTTTGCGGATGTGCGTGAGTTCGTGGATGAAGCTGCCGGCGCGATAGAGCGCCAGGATCGCGACCAGCGCGGCGGCGAGCGCCCATGCAAGCGTCGGCGCCAAAATGGCGCCCGCAACGCCCGCATAACCGATCACGGTCGATGCCAGAAAATCGGTCCAATAGATGCGCGCCGACGGCGTGACGAGGTCGCGCGTCAGCTCCGACGCCGCGCGAATCATCGCCATATCGTCGGCAATCGCCGATTTGGGCATCTTCGGTGCCGACGGCGCGAAGGGAGTCGCGACCCGGTCGGCGGGTGGGTTGATCGTCGTCATAACGCTCGCTCTTCACCATGATTTCGTGGCAGCAAAATGGCCAAATGCGGGTCGCCAGCGCCGCGGCGATGCCCTAATGCGTCATCGAACATATAGGGATGGCATTTCAGGAAACCAGTATGAGCGGACATTGGGACAGCCCGATCACCATCCACCCGGTCAAGAACAAGAACGACCGGCGCGAGTTCGTCGAGCTCGCCTTTCGCCTCAACCGCGGCGATCCGGCGTGGGTGCCGCCGCTGAAGGGCGAGATGTTCGACCTGCTGACCCCCGGCAAGAACCCGTGGTACGAACATGGCAAGGCGCAGTTGTTTCTGGCGCGCCGGAGCGGCCGCACGGTCGGGCGTATTTCGGCGCATATCGACGATCTGGCGCTGGCACAGCCGGTCGAACAGGGGATGGGTCCGGGGACCGGCAACTGGGGGCTGCTGGAGGCCGAGGACGAGGAGGTCGCGCGCGCGCTGCTCGTCACCGCCGAAGACTGGCTGCGCGGTCAGGGGATGCACCGCGCGCTCGGCCCGCTGTCGATCTCGATCTGGGACGAGCCGGGATTGTTGATCGAGGGTTTTGACGAACCGCCGACGATCATGCTCGGCCACAACAGCCCGCTTTACCGGCCCTGGATCGAAAATTCGGGCTATCGCCCCGTCAAGCAGCTCAAGAATTTCGCGGTCGATATCGTCGACGGCTTTCCGCCGCTCGTGAATCGCATCGTCGCGGCGGGCGAGAAGAACGAGCGCATCCGTATCCGCCGCGTCGACAAGCGGCGGTTCGACGCCGAAGCGCGGCTGATTATGGGCATCCTCAACGATGCGTGGTCCGACAATTGGGGTTTCGTGCCGCTCACCGACAGCGAAATCGCCCATGTCGGCAAGAAGTTGAAGGACATCGTGTTCGAGGATCTGATCCGCGTCGCCGAACTCGACGGCGAGCCGGTCGCGTTCATGATTGTTTTACCGAATATCAACGAGTTGCTGATCGAAATGGACGGCTCGCTGCTACCCTTCAACTGGGCGCGGCTGCTGTGGTGGCTGCGCAAGCCGAAAAGCCGCACGCTGCGCGTCCCGTTGATGGGGGTTGTCAAGAAACTGCAGAACAGCCGCATGGCGAGCACCCTTGCCTTCATGATGATCGAATTCATCCGCCGCGACGCGGTACGCGACTATGGCGCCGAGCGCGGCGACATCGGTTGGGTGCTTGACGATAACCAGGGCATGAACGCGGTCGCCCAAGCGATCGATGCCAAGGTCAACCGGGTGTACCAGATTTACGACAAGATGCTCTGACGCGCAGCGTCAGGCCAGCGCCACCCAGGTCGGCGCATGGTCGCTGGCCTTCTCCCGCCCGCGGTGGTCCTTGTCGACCCCGGCGTCAACCAGCCGGTCGGCGAGCGCCGGACTGAGCAGCAGATGGTCGATGCGGAAGCCGTGGTCGCGTTGCCACGCGCCCGCCTGATAGTCCCAATAGGTCCAGACATGCCCCGCCGGATGGCGGCTGCGGATCGCGTCGGTCCAGCCGTCGCCGAGCAGGCGGAACCAGGCGTCGCGCGATCCGGGCTGCATCAGCGCGTCGGTCGCCATCGCGCGGGGGTCCCACACATCGTCGTCGTGCGGGATGACATTATAGTCGCCGGTCAGAATCGTCGGGATTTCGGCGGCAAGCAGCGCCTTGGCGCGCTCGCGCAGCCGCGCCATCCAGCGCAGCTTGTAATCGAATTTCTGCCCCGGCTGCGGGTTGCCGTTGGGCAGGTAGATCGACGCGACGCGGACGCCGTGGACATCGGCCTCCAAATAGCGCGACTGTTCATCCTCCTCCTCCCCAGCCAGCCCGCGCTGCGTTTCGACCGGCTGCGCGTCTTTGGCGAGGATCGCGACGCCGTTGAAGCCCTTTTGCCCGTGATAGAGGAAGCCATAACCCGCCGCCTCGATCTCCTTGGTCGGCATCGTCTCGTCGCTCGATTTCAGTTCCTGCAGGCAGGCGACGTCGGGCTGCGTTTCCTCGAGCCATTCGATCAGGCGCGGCAGGCGGGCCTTGATCCCGTTGATATTGAAGGTGGCGATCTTCAGGGTCACAGGCGGACTTCTCTTTCCGTTCGCCCTGAGCTGGTCGCAGGGCTGTTCTTCCTTCTGCGTAAAAAAGAAGGACGGTGCTTCGACAAGCTCAGCACAAACGGAAATGGGTGTCGGTCCTAAATCGAGAAGCTGGACCCGCAGCCACAGCCCGAGGCTGCGTTGGGATTTTCGACCTTGAACGACGACCCGCCGAGCGAATCGACAAAATCGACGATGCAGCCGCGGACCAGGTCGATGCTGACCGGATCGACGACCAGCTTCACCCCGTCGGTCTCGGTAATGATGTCGTCGGCGTCGATAGCCTCGGCCAACCCAAAGCGATAGGTAAAGCCCGAACAGCCGCCGCCGTCGACCGCAAGGCGCAGCGCCGCATCGCTTTCCCCCTTGCGGTCGGCGATCCAGCGGACGCGCGCCGCGGCGGCGGGCGACAGGGTGATGTCGGAAATCTGTGTGGCCATATCCGCAAAATAGGGCGCCCGTGCCGAAATGAAAAGGGCGCCTGAACGGTCCAACCGTTCGGCGCCCTGTCCTCTCCGACCCAGGAAAGCTGGTTCAATTTTATTCGGGACCGCCCATCGCGACATTTTTGCCGGTGATCGCGGCGATCGTCATCTGGTCCGAGCGGACGAACGGCATCGGGTTGACCGGCGCGCCTTCGATACGGACCTCGTAATGCAGGTGGTTGCCGGTCGACCGCCCGGTCGAGCCGACATAGCCCAATATGTCGCCCTTTTTGACCTGTTGTCCGGGGACGACGATATAGGACGACATATGGCCGTAGCGGGTCTGAATCATGTTGCCATGTTCGACCTCGACATAATTGCCGTAGCCGCCAAGGCGCTGTGCGCGGCCGACAATGCCGTCGGCGGTGGCGTAAATCGGGGTGCCGTGCGGTGCCGGAATGTCGATGCCGTTATGGCGCGCCATTTTGCCGGTCACCGGATGGACCCGCATCCCGTATGACGACGACAGCGACATATTGTCGATCGGCTGGCGCGACGGGACCGCGACCCCGATCGAAGCGGCAAGGCCGGTATCGAGGCGCTTCCACGCCTGGAAAATCGCGCGGGCTTCGCTGTCCTCGGCGGCCGAAGGCACACCGGCGGTAAAGCTGTCGTCGTCGGGTTCGTCGGGGACGACGATGCCGGCATCGGCGCCGGATTCGGCGGCATGAACAGTCGGCGCGGCTGCAACGAAACAGGCTGATGCACAGACAATTGCGAACTGCTGGAACTTTTGTGCCAGAAGAGTGTTACTCAAAACGACGACCCCGCGTTTGCCATGTCGCCAAAGTCCGAGAAAGGCCTTGGCGCCGGTGTTTGTTGGTCTGGATGATTGCTCATCCCCCGCGGAAGCCTGTGTGCTGCCTCAATGGTTAAGACGCAACAAGAGCATAGTATTCTTGCGTTAAACCGGCGTCGTGGCGCGCCGAGTCGTTGAACGGCGGTTTCAGAATCCCCCGAAACCGCGATTTTACGAGACTTTGCCACGTTTCGACGGCATTGAATCCCCGTTCGTCGCACAACCACCCGAACCAGTCTGTGCCCGCGCGCACATGCCGAATCTCGTCCCTGTAAATGCGCGACAAAATCCTCGCCGACGCCTCGTCGCCCGCGGCGCGAAAGCGCTCGACCGTCGCCGGCGTGACATCGAGCCCGCGCGCTTCGAGCACCATCGGCACAATTGCCAGCCGCGCCAGCGCGTCGTCAGCGGTGACCTGCGCCGCTTCCCACAATCCGGCGTGCGCGGGGAATGCGCCATAATGGCTGCCCAGCGTACGCAGGCGGCGATCGAGCAGCGCGAAGTGCATCGCCTCGTCGGCGGCCACCGCCACCCAGTCGTCGACAAACGCACGGGGAAACTGGTCGCCGAACCGCCCGACCAGGTCGACCGCCAAGTCGATCGCGACAAATTCGATATGCGCGAGCGCATGGAGCAGTGCGATGCGGCCGCGCTCCGACCCACCCTTGCCGCGCTTCGGCATCTGGTTCGGCGCCAGCAGCTGCGGTGCCGCTGGCCAGGCGGGCTGGTCGGGCATCGCGGCAGCGCAGCGATGGTCGATTTCTCCCCGCCGCCACGCCCGCGCAAAGGCGCGCGCCGCGCGGCGCTTGGCATGCGGGTCCGCGGTGAGCAGGACCGCCCGCGCCGCTTCGTCAAGCGAAGGCATCAGAGCGCTTTTGCCGCCTCCAATACGGCGTCGGCGTGCCCCTTCACGCGCACCTTGCGCCATTCCTGGGCCAGCTTTCCGTCCGCGCCGAACAAAAAGGTCGAACGCTCGATCCCCATATAGGTGCGGCCGTAGTTCTGCTTTTCGACCCAGGTGCCAAAGGCTTCGCACACCGCGCCGTCTTCGTCCGACGCCAGGCGAACGGTCAGCCCATATTTGTCGCGGAACTTGCAAAGCTTCGCCGGCGCGTCGCGCGATACCGCCAGCACCTGCGCCTTCAGATGCGCGAATTCGGGGGAAAGGCGCGTAAAATCCTGCGCTTCGGTGGTGCATCCCGGCGTGTCCGCCTTCGGATAGAAATAGACGACCAGCGGCGCGCCTTTCATCGCGGCAAGGTCGATCGTCGCGCCGTCGGCGTCGAGCAGTTTAACCGCGGGGATGGTATCGCCAATCGATAAGCCGCTCATCTCTTCTCTCCAATAAATAGGGACAGTCCCTATTAAAATGACACTGTCGACGCCGTGCGGCGGATCGGTAAATAGGGACAGTCCCTATTTATTGCGGCGAGCGAATCGAGGCCCACCAGTCGGCGATCTCCTGCCGCGCCGCGTCATGCGCGGCAAGCAGTTGCGGCCAGCCGGGCTCGCCGCACTGGCTGGCGACCAGTTGACGCGCGGCGGCGGTCGCCGGTTCCCCCTCGGGCGCGGTCAGGCGCAGCATCACCAGCATTCGCGCGAGCAGGCCGTGCGCTTCGCACACGCCGCCCGGCGCCAGCCCCGCCGCCTTCATACAGGCGAGCGCGGCGGCGATATTGGGATCGTGGCATTGGCCGCTGGCGAGCTGCGTCACCTGCATCGCAAATTCGAGGTCGACCAGCCCGCCGGGGCCGCCCTTGATATCGAGCGCCCCGTGCGGCGGCTTGTGCGCGGTGATCTTGTCGCGCATGTCCGCCGCGTCGGCGGCGAGTTTGGCGGCATCGCGCGGCGCGCTGAGCAGGTCGGCGATAATCCGCTCGACCTCGGCACGCGCGGCGTCCGAGCCATAGACCGGCCGCGCGCGGAGCAGCGCCATATGCTCCCACGTCCACGCTTCCTCGCGCTGATAGCGTTCAAAACTGTCGAGGGTGACGACGAGCGGCCCCTGCGCGCCCTGCGGTCGCAGCCTTGTATCGACATCGTACAGCTTGCCCGCCGCGGTCGGCACCGACATTGCCGCGGTCACCCGCTGCGCCAGCCGGTTGTAATAGGTCGTCGCCCCGAGCGGGCGTGCGCCGTCCGATTCGGCCAGATGGTCGCCGGTGAACAGATAGATAAGGTCGAGGTCCGACGCGTGCGTCAGCGCGCGGCCGCCGAGCCGCCCGAGCGCCAGCACCACCAGTTCGCTGTCGGCGATCCGTCCGTGCGCCACCTCGAATTCCGCGACCGTCGCATCGGCGAGCACTTGCAGCGCCGCCTCGGCCAGTTCGGAATAGCCCGTAGCGATCGCCAAAGGATCGGTCGCGCCCGCAACGAGCTGGACGCCATAGGCAAAGCGCCGTTCGCCGACATGGTCGCGGACGCGGTCGAGCAACCGTTCATAGTCGAGCGGCACAAGCCCCGGCGCCCATTCGGCAAGCAGCTCTGCCTTGGGCGCCGGGGCATCGAAGGCGCGGCTGTCGATCAATCCCTCGATCAGTTCGACCCGAGCGCCGAGCGCATCGGCCAGCGTCGGCGCGAGCGCCAGAATGCGTGTGGCGATGCGCGCGAGCGCGGGCTGCGCGGCGAGGAGATGGAAAAAATTGACCGCGCTCGGCAACCCGCCGACGAGCTTGTCGAAGCGAAGCAGCGTCGCGTCGGGATCGGGCGCCGCCCCCAGCGCCTTGACCAGTTCGGGCAGCACCGTTTCCAGCGCGTCGAGCGCCGCGGGGCTACGCAGCGCGCGCAGCTTGCCGCCGCGCCATTCGGCGATCGTCCGCAGCGCGGCGTCGGGCGGATCGAACCCCGCCGCGGCCAGCGCCGCCGCCAGACCGTCATCGTCGCGCGGCAGGCCGGTGGTCACCGCCCGTTCGGCAACCAGCCGATCGTAACAGGCGCCGACATCGGCCGTCACCGGCTCGAGCATCGCGAGCAGCGCCGCACCGTCGGCCAGCCCGTCGAGCCGCGCGACACCATCGAGCGCCGCCGGCTGGACCGGCAGGCCGTGCGTCTGCTGGTCCTCGACCATCTGCAACCGGTGCTCGATCCGGCGCAGCGTGGCATAATGGCCTGACAGCCGCGCCGCGACATCCGCCTCGATCCGCCCCGCCGCTGCAAGTGCGGCCAGCGCATCGACCGTCGCCGGAACGCGCAGCGACGGATCGCGCCCGCCATAGATCAGCTGATGGACCTGCGCGAAAAATTCGATCTCGCGGATGCCGCCACGCCCGCGTTTCAGGTCATAGCCCGGGCCGAACGCCTGCCCTTGCGCAAAATGGTCGCGAATCCGGTCGCTCATCGCGCCGATTTCCCTGAGCTGGCGGAAATCGAGGCTGCGGCGCCAGATGAACGGCTGGATCGCCGCCAGAAATTGCGCGCCCAGCGCGCGGTCGCCCGCCGAGGCGCGGCTGCGAATGAACGCCGCCTGCTCCCACGCCAGCGCTTCGGATTCATAATAGGAGATCGCGCCATCGATCGAGAGCACGATCGGCGTCACTTCGGGGTGCGGGCGCAGGCGCAGGTCGACGCGCAGCACATGGCCGTCGCCGGTGCGCGCCGACAAGATCTCGGTCATCCGCCGCGCGATCCGTACCGCCGCTTCGGTCGGGTCGTCGCGCGACCGGCGCGGCAGCGTGTCGGGGTCGAAGATCAGGATCGGGTCGATGTCGGACGAATAGTTGAGCTCGTGACTGCCGAGCTTGCCCAGCGCGATCACCGACAGCCCGCGCGGTTCTTCACCCGGCACGCGCTCGGAAAAAGCGGCGGCGAGCGCAGCGTCGCAGGCCTGATCGGCGAAATCGGACAGGAGCCGGGTGGTCATCGCAACATCATGCTCGCCCGACAGGTCACCGAGCGCGAGCAGCAACGCGATGCGACCGCGCCATTGGCGCAGCGTCCGCATGATGTCGTCGTCGACCGGCGGCGGC
Source organism: Sphingopyxis sp. (assembly GCA_026125835.1). Lineage (GTDB taxonomy): Bacteria > Pseudomonadota > Alphaproteobacteria > Sphingomonadales > Sphingomonadaceae > Sphingopyxis. Next base: position 886 of record JAHCKJ010000011.1, on the reverse strand, counting down.
GCGACGTCGGCCAGCGCCGCGTCGGTTCCATCGCCGAGGAAGCGCGTGACGTCGTCGGGATTGAGTTCGGCGAGCCGCGCGAGAAAGGGCGCGTGGGCGGTGAGCCTGTCTAGCGCCGACAGGCGGCTGGATGCTTCGAGGATCGTCATCGCCGGTGGCTATCGCCCGCCACCTTTACGGTATCAACCCCTCCTCTTCATGACGATCGTAGCGAAGCAATCCAGAGGTGCGGAAACCGCTCTGGATTGCTTCGCTTCGCTCGCAATGACGACGGGTTGGGCGGGCCGAGTGTCAGGCCGGGACCGTGCTTTCGTCGAAGAACAGCACCTGCGAAATCGCCGCGCGCAGCGTCGCCGGCTGATACGGTTTGGTCAGCAGGAACGCCGGCTCGGGGCGGTCGCCCGTCAGCAGCCGTTCGGGGAAGGCGGTGATGAAGATGACCGGCACCTTCAAATCGGTCAGAATTTCCTGCACCGCCTCGATCCCCGAGCTGTTGTCGGCGAGCTGGATGTCGGCGAGGACAAGGCCCGGCTGGTGCTTCTGCGCTTCGGCAACCGCCTCGCGGTGGGTGGTCGCCACCGCGACGACATCATGACCCAGGTCGCGGACGATCATTTCGATGTCCATCGCGATGATCGGCTCGTCCTCGATGATCAGGATGCGCGCGCGCGTCTGGCGGTCGATTTCCGCGGTGGCTTCGGCGATCAGCGTTTTCACTTCGCCGGTATCGCGCCCGACGATGCGTCCGGTATCCTCGGCTGTAAAACCCTCGACCGCGGTCAGCAGCAGCGCCTGCCGCGCCAGCGACGGAATGCGGCGCAGGCGCGCGTCGGCGATCGCGATGTCGGTGCGCTCGTCGGCATCCGCCGCGGCCGCGGCCTCCGTC
>JAHCKJ010000109.1 GCA_026125835.1 Sphingopyxis sp. | reverse complement strand
TCGCCGAACGGCCGTAATCGCCGCCGTCGCGGTGAATCAGCGCCAGTTCCGCGCGCCAGCTGTCGTTGGCGAGGCGAAGGTTGATGAACCCCGGCCCGGCCACGATCGCCTCGGTCACTTCGTCGAGCGCGCCGAGTTCGGCGACAAGCAGGTCGGCAAGCGCGCGCGGGTTCATCCCGGCGGGCTTGGCGAGGACCATCGCGGCATTGGTTGCGACATCGCCATGTGCAGGATCGCGCGGCGGTTCGACGCTGATCGCGGCGCGGTCGAGCCCGTCGGGCAAGGCGCCTTTACTGACAAGCGCATCGAGCGCGGTGTCGATATGGTCGGAAAAACGACTGAACAGGGTCACGGGCTGGCCTATCTTCGATCAGGAAATTCTTGCGCGCGCCCTATCGTAGCTGAGCGGGCGCGAAAAGCCCCGCGTCGCCCGGTTGGCGCGCGGGGCCGTGTGAATGCGAACGGCGCCGGTGCGCCGCCGCGATCGTTATCGTCGGACGTTATATTCGAGTTGTTCCTGCGTCAGCTGGAAACCGATCAGCAATTCAAAGCTGGCACGCTGCACCGCGGCGCGCACTTCGGGCAGGCTGAGCGGATCGATCGCGGCATCCTGGTCGCCCGCCTTGCGGCGGCGCGTGATGCGTTCCTGAATATCGGCAGGCAGCGTCGCGGCGGCGCGGTCGACATAGGCCGACGCCTGCGCCCGACCGGTGCCGCGCGTCTGCCCTTCGGCGAATGTCACCGCAACATTGCCGAGCCGTTTGGCGACCACCGCAGTGCCGCCCTGAAGGACCGTGCCGTAATAGGGCAAGGTGACCGTCCGCGCCGGCCCGGCGTCGCGCCGCGACGCCACGACCTCGAAAGTCGCGAGCTGATAGACCTTTTCGCCCTCGTCATTGCACTGCGGCGTCACATTGGTGATCGCGGCGACGACGTCGATCGCACGCGCGTCGCGGCTCGTCGCGGGATCGAACAGGGTGATGTCCCCGGTGTGCAGCGGCACCGCGACCGCCGGGCACGCCGTCCGCGTTGCGGTGATCCCGACGCCCCCCGCCACGTCGATTTCATTGTCCTTTGCGCATCCCGCCACCATCGCCATGGTTGCCGTGCCGCACAGCACGGTCAAAAACTTGCGGGACGCGAACGAAGTGGACATCATGATAATCGAACTTTCCAAACAGGCGCCCGGCCGGGCGGTGGCACGTTGCGAGACGGCTTCGCTTCATGCGCGCCGCTTCTTATCGGTGCGATGAACGCGGCGCAACACGGACGAACGTCTTTACCCGCCCCCTCATGCTGCGCTAGAGCGCGGCCATCATGAACGCACCCCACCCGACACCGCGTCCCGGCGGCAGCGAAACGGCAGAACTCAGGGTTTTGATCGCCGCGCCGCGCGGCTTTTGCGCCGGGGTCGACCGCGCGATCCGCATCGTCGAACTGGCGATAGAACGCTATGGTGCGCCGGTCTATGTGCGACACGAGATCGTCCACAACCGCTATGTCGTCGACAGTTTGAAGGCGCAGGGCGCGATTTTTGTCGAATCGCTCGACCAGGTACCCGACGGTGTGCCGGTCGTGTTCAGCGCCCACGGCGTTCCCAAGGCGGTGCCGGCCAAAGCCGAAATGCGGGGGCTCGACTATATCGACGCGACCTGTCCGCTCGTTTCAAAAGTGCATCGGCAGGCCGAACGTGCGCATGAAGCTGGCCGTCATATCATCTTCATCGGTCACGCCGGCCATCCCGAAGTGATCGGGACGCTGGGTCAGCTTTCCGACGGCGCCATGACGCTGGTCGAATCGGTCGACGATGTCGCGGCACTCGTGCCCGCCGATCCCGACAGGCTGGCGTTCCTGACCCAGACCACTTTGTCGGTCGACGATACGCGCGATATCGTCGCGGCGCTCCGGCACCGCTTTCCCGCGATCACCGGGCCGCGCGGCGAGGATATTTGTTATGCGACGTCGAACCGCCAGGATGCGGTCAAGGCGATCGCGGGCGATTGCGACCGCATGATCGTGATTGGCGCACCGAACAGCTCGAACAGCCTGCGGCTGGTCGAGGTGGCAGAGCGGATGGGCACCCCCGCACACCTCGTCCAGCGCGGCTCCGACGTCGATCCCGCCTGGCTGGCGGACATCGCGACTTTGGGCATCACCGCCGGTGCCAGCGCCCCCGAAACGCTGGTCCGCGAAGTCATCGCAGCCATCGCCGAAAGCCGCCCGCTGGTCGAAGAAGTCGTGGTGACCGCCGAGGAGAATATGGTGTTCAAGCTCCCCCGCGGGCTTGAGGCAACAGCGAACTGATGGCGGTCTATACCCACGTCGATCCCGACGATCTGGCGGCGCTTGTGGCGCGGTACGATATCGGCAGTGTCCTGTCGTGCAAGGGCATCGCCGAAGGCGTCGAGAACAGCAACTTCCTGCTCGAAACGATCGCCGGGCGTTTCATCCTGACCCTTTACGAAAAGCGCGTGCGCGAAGGCGATCTGCCCTTCTTCGTCGATCTGCTCGATCATCTGGCGGCGAACGGCTCGCCCGTCCCCGCGATGATCCGCGACCGCGACGGCATCGCCGTTCAGCAGATTTCGGGGCGCGCGGCGTGCATCATCCAGTTTCTGTCCGGCATCTCGCTGACCCATCCGACGGCGGCACAGTGCGAGGCAGCGGGCGCTGCGCTCGGCGCGATGCACCGTGCGCTGGCCGGTTATGGCGGTACGCGCGCGAACAGCATGGGGCACCGCCACTGGCGCGATATCGCTGCCGCCACGGGCGATCTCGACGCGGTCCGTCCGGGCTTGCAGGCGGTCGTCGACGAAGAACTGGATTTCATCGACGCGCACTGGCCGGCCGACCTGCCGACGCACGTCGTCCACGCCGACCTCTTTCCCGACAATGTGCTGATGCTCGGCGACCGGGTGACGGGGCTGATCGACTTTTATTTCGCCGCGACCGACTTCCGCGCCTATGACCTGGCGATCACCCACGCGGCCTGGACCTTTTCGGCCGATGGCAGCAACTGCGACGCGGCGCGCGCGCAGGCGCTGGTGCGCGGTTATTTGTGCGAAATTGCCTTGACCGATGCCGAGCACGCCGCCTTGCCGACCCTGGCGCGCGGTGCAGCGCTCCGCTTCCTGCTGACGCGCGCGCATGACTGGGTCCACACGCCCGCCGACGCGCTGGTGACGCGCAAGGATCCCTCGCCGTTTCTCTCCCGCCTGCTGCGCTATCGCGCCGACGACGCCGCCAGCCTGTTCGCCGCATGACGGAAGATGCAAAGAAAACGGTGATCGTAGCCACCGACGGCGCCTGCAAAGGCAACCCAGGTCCCGGCGGCTGGGGCGCCGTCCTTCGCTGGGGCGATGTCGTGAAAAAACTGTCGGGCGGCGAACCCGACACGACGAACAACCGGATGGAATTGATGGCCGCGATCGAAGCGCTCGCCGCGCTGAAACGCCGCTGCAAGGTCGAACTGTCGACCGACAGCGTTTACGTCCGCGACGGCATCACCAAATGGATCTACGGCTGGCAAAAGAACGGCTGGAAAACCGCTGCCAAAAAACCGGTCGCCAACGCTGACCTGTGGCAACGCCTGATCGACGAAGCCAAACGCCACGATATCGAATGGCTCTGGGTCAAGGGCCACGCCGGTCACGGCGATAACGAAATCGCCGATCAGCTCGCCAGCGACGCCGCACTGGAAGTCGCGCGGGCGCGCTGAACGCCCGCGCCGACGCCCTTATTCCGCTTCGCGCGTTTCGGCGCCCGGCCCATTTTTCTTGACCGATTCGATCGCATTGATCGCGTTGGCCTTGCTCGAATAGCCTTCGGTCCAGAAGATGGTTTCGCTGTTATATTTGAAATAGGCGACGAACTCGCCCGCCTTGTTTTTCTTGATCTCGAAATAATGGGCCATGCCATCCTCCACGGGTCCTGGCCGCGCCGGACATGGCGCGGCACATCATGGTAGCCGCGGCGTAACGATCTGCAAGCAGCGAATGAATCAGGCGAACCTTGTCGCGGCAAAGGGTGCGGGATCGACGCTGCCGATCGCGCCGGTGGCCGGCGGCGCGCCCAGCTGTTCCGCCAGCAGCGCCGCGATTGCCGGCGCCGTCTGGATGCCGAAACCGCCCTGCCCCGCACACCAGGCAAAGCCCGGCTGGTGCGGATCGGTGCCAAAGACGGGAAGCCGGTCGGGCGCGAAGCTTCGAAGCCCGGCCCATTTGCGCTCGACCGCCGCAATCGGCCAGTCGACCACCGACTGCAGCCGGTCAATGGCGATGGCGACGTCGATCTCTTCGGGAGCCACATCGTGCGGCTCGACCGGCGTTTCGTCATGCGGGCTGAGCCAGATACGGCCCTCGCCTTCGCCCTTGAAGTAAAATTCCCCGCCGACGTGGATAACCAGCGGCAGTTCGGCGGGAACCGGAACCGCCAGTCGCAACTGGGCGAGGGTGCGGCGATACGGCTGGATGCCGACCGGGGCGACCCCGCACGCCGTTGCAACCCGGTCAGCCCACGCGCCCGCGGCGTTGACGATCAGTGCGGCATGAACCTCGGCACCCGCGACCTGTGCGACCCAACCACCGACAGCGCGGCGTGCCGACTGCAACCGCGAACGGGTCGCCAATACGGCCCCCGCGCGCCGCGCCGCGCGCAGATAGGCGGCGTGCAAACCGCCGACGTCGATGTCGCTGCACGCCGCTTCGTAAGCGGCCTCGCTCCACTCCGGGCGAACGCCGGGGATCTTGTCGGCCACCCGCGCCCCGCTGATCCGCTCGACCGCGACCCCCTGCGCTGAAAACCCGGCAACAAAGGCATCGACTTCCGCCACGTCCGCACGATGGCCGATCGTCAGTGCGGCGCGCGGCGAGAGAAACCCATAGTCGGCAAAATCGGGGGGCGGGTTGGCGAGCGTGTCATAGGACGCCGCAGAAAGCGGCTGCACGGTCGGCCCGCCATAGGTTTCGTGCCAGAATGCCGCCGACCGTCCGGTGGCGTGATATCCCGGCGTTTCTTCGGCTTCGATCAGCATCACCCGGCGCCACGGCGCCAGCGCCGCCGCCAGGCTGGCACCCGCGATACCCGCGCCGACGATCAGCACGTCGGTGGCAGAAGGCAGCATGTCGGTCATCCAGCGCCGCATATCCTGTGCGGGGCGGAATGCAAGCCGCCGCCACTGCCCGCCATCATGGTTACTCTTTGGTAAGCCATGTTGCGTAAGGGGGGGTGACGATGACCAGCGGCACGATCTCCCTTGGCCTGATGGCCGTTCTCGGCTTGTTGATGATCGCGGCGGCGATCAGCGACCTGAAATCCCGCACCATTTCAAACGAACTGAATGCCGCGATGGCGTTGCTCGCCATCCCGTTCTGGATCGCCAGCGGACTTGCGCTGTGGCCCGACATACCGCTGCAGTTCGCCGCCGCCTTTGCGGTTTTTCTGGTCTTTGCCGGACTTTTTGCGATCGGCGCGATGGGCGGCGGCGATGTCAAGATGATTGGCGCCGTCATGCTGTGGGTGCCGCTGCCGCTGTTTCTGCCAGCCCTGACGGTCATGGCAATCGGCGGCGGGATCCTGTCGGCGATCATGCTTGTACATATGAAATTGCGTCGTTCCGACCAGCCGGTGGAGGTGCCTTATGGTGTCGCCATCGCGGCGGCCGGACTTTGGGCGCTTCACCAACAATATCTTAACCAGTTTCAGTCTATCGGATGAGGCTGAGGGCAAACACCGCCGTGTCTGGTGAGTGTTAGGAGGCGAAAAATCGTCATGGATACGCGAAAGATTATGCTGATCGTCGGCGCGCTGGTGATTGCCATTGGCGCAGCGTTCGGGGTCAACCAGATGATGCGCGGGGCCAGCGCACCGGAAGCACGGGCGGCAGCCGCGCCCGAAATCACCGGTCCGATGATCCTGGTTGCGACGCGGCAGTTGCCGGTGGGGACAATCATTGGCCCCGACAGCTTCCGGTTCCAGCCGTGGCCGAAGGAACTGGTCGAAAAAGCGTATTTCGTGAAGGAAAAGACCGACGTCAACACGCTGGTCGGCACCGTCGTGCGCTATCCGATCACCGCCGGCCAGCCGTTGACGCAGGGCGCGCTCGTCCATCCCGACGATCGCGGCTTCCTTGCCGCGGCGCTCGGCCCGGGGATGCGCGCAGTGACCGTGAAGGTCAGCCAGGAACAGGGTGTCGCCGGTTTCGTCTTTCCGGGCGACCGCGTCGACGTGCTGCTGGCGCAGACGATCGAGGTCAAGGAAGGGAGCTCCTATCCCGACGACCAGATTTTCACCGCCGAAACCATCGTGCGCAATGTTCGCGTGCTCGCCACCGACCAGCGCTACAATGCCGAGGACGAAAGCGGCAAAACGCCGGTCAACACCTTCGGCTCGGTGACGCTCGAAGCGACGCCCGAACTCGCCGAACGCATCGCCGTCGCTCAGAATATGGGCAAATTGTCGCTGGCGCTGCGTCCGCTTGCGGAAAGCACGGGCGAACTCGAAGCCGCGATCGCGTCGGGCGAAATCAACGTCCCCGCCAAGGGTGGCACCGAAGCCGAACGCCGCATGATGGCGCAGGCGCAGGCACGCCCGGTGACGGCCAAGACCGCCACAACCGGCGGCGACGTATCGCGATTCTGGATCCCGGTCAGCGGCCGCGTCGGCGGCGGACCGCGTCCGCAGCAACAGGGTGGAGCCGTCACGGCACCGCAAGGCGGCAATTACGGCCCCGCCGCGCCCAGCGGGCCGGTGGTCCGCGTAACCCGCGGCGACAAGATGACCGAAGTTCCGGTTGGGGGTAAGTAAGATGAACAGCAAAGCCAATTTCAAGGCAGCGGCCCTGGCTCGCACCCTGGCCATCGGCCTGGTGGCAGCGACCCTGGTTTCGGCTCCCTCGGCGCCCGTCGTGGCACAGGCGACCCAGAACGCCAGCAGCAGTATCGACCTGTCGGTCGGCCGCGGTCGCCTGATCAGCCTGCCGGCGACGATGAGCGACGTCTTTGTCGCCAACGACGAAGTCGCCGACGTCCAGGTGCGCTCGGGTCGCCAGCTCTATATTTTCGGCAAGAAGCCCGGCGAAACCAGCATCTACGCCACCGACGCCGGTGGCCGGGTGGTGTTTTCGACCGTTGCCCGCGT
>JAHCKJ010000108.1 GCA_026125835.1 Sphingopyxis sp. | reverse complement strand
AGCGAAGGTGGGATGGGTGTCGGTGGATGGCGCTTCGCACCTGCAACGGGAAAGAAAGAGAAACCTATGTCTGTCCGAATGGCCCTCGCGAAGCTTTGTGCCTGCACTTGCGGCGGCGCGCTGATCGGAAGTGGTGCAATGCAGGTCACCGATGTGCCGAAGGCGCGCGCGGCCCAGTCCTGCTCGCCTTGCGCCGGACCGGCGAAAAAGGTTGTCCGCAAACGTCATGCGGCGCGCAAGCCGGTGAAGCGTGTCCGCCGCGTCGTGACCACCCAGCGCGTTGTCCGCACCGCGACCCCGCAGACGCAGGTCGTCACCCAGACGATCCCCCTGCCCCCCATCCCCTATGCCCCCTTCCCGCAGCGCGGCGGTTTTGAAGGCGGCGGCAGCGGCGGCGGCGTGACCGTCATCGGCGGCGGGTTTGGCGGCGGGTTCGGCGGCGGCTTTTTCGGCGGCTTCTTTGGCGGCAGCAGCGGTGGCAGCAGCGGCAGCATCGTCGTGACCTCGACCACCACCGGCGGTATCAGTTCCACGTCGAGCAGCACGTCGGGCGGCGTGTCGACCTCGACCGGCGGCGTCAGCACCTCGACTTCGACCGGCGGCGTCTCGACCTCGACGGGCGGCATCAGTTCGACCACCTCGACGGGCGGTATCTCGACTTCTACCGGCGGCGTCTCGACCTCGACCGGCGGCGTCTCGACCTCGACCGGCGGCGTCTCGACCTCCACCGGGGGCGTTTCGACGTCGACGGGTGGTGTTTCTACTTCCACGGGGGGCGTCAGCACCTCGACCGGAGGCGTGTCGACATCAACCGGCGGGATCAGTTCAACGTCGTCGAGCAGCAGCTCGTCCTCGAGCTCGTCTTCGTCCTCTTCCTCCTCGTCGTCCAGTTCGTCCTCGTCGGGCGGCAGTTCGTCGAAGGGCGGATCGTCGCACGGCAGTTCGGGCTGGGGCAGCTCATCGCATGGCAGCTCGGGAGGCTCAAGCGGTTCGAGCGGAAGCTCCGGCGGTTCGAGCAGCAGTTCGGGTGGTTCCGGCGGCTCGGGTGGCAGTTCGGGCGGTTCGTCGTCGAGCTCGTCGTCATCCTCCTCGTCCTCCTCGTCGAGCAGCAGCACGTCGAGCGGCGCGACCTCGTCGGGCGCCACCGGCGGCAGCAGCAGCTTCGGCTCGAGCGGCAGCACCGGTTCTTCCTCTTCGTCGTCGAGCAGCAGTTCGTCGTCGTCCTCTTCCTCTTCTTCTTCGTCGTCATCGTCGAGCAGCACCAGCAGCTCGTCGGGCAACCCGACGCCGGTTCCCGCGCCGCCGATGCTGCTGCTGTTCGGCGCCGCCGCCGCCGCGCTCGTCGCGCGCCGCCGCGCCGCGAACCGCAACGACAAGGATGCCGACGCGGCATAAGCGATCCACTGGAGGCGCGGGGGGCTAACCCGGGTCACCGACTGAGGGGCCGCCTTTTCCGGGCGGCCCCATTTTCATGCGCGCATCGGGCTTGCACCCCCCGCCCGGCGACGCCATAGCGCGGCGATGCACGATATCCGCCTGATCCGGGAAAACCCGCAAGCCTTTGACGCCGGCCTCGCGCGCCGCGGCCTCGCTCCCCTGTCCGAACAAATCCTGGCCGCCGACGCGTCGGTGCGCGCGTTGCAGACGGAAATCCAGGCCTCGCTTGCGCGCCGCAACGAGGCATCGAAGCTGATCGGCCAGGCGATGGCGAGCGGCGACAAGGACAAGGCCGAGGCGCTGAAGGCCGAGGTGGCGGAGCTCAAAACCGCCCTTCCCGCGAAGGAAGAGGCCGAACGCGAGCAACTTGCCGCGTTGCAGGATATGCTCGCCGCGCTCCCCAACCTGCCGGTCGCCGACGTCCCCGACGGGATGGACGAGGACGGCAATGTCGAAATTGCGCGCTGGGGCACCCCTCGGACGTTCGACTTCGCCCCGCAGGAGCATGCCGATTTCGCGCCCGCATTGGGCCTCGATTTCGAAACCGCGGCAAAGATGTCGGGCGCGCGCTTTGCGTTCTTGAAAGGCCAGATGGCGCGGCTCGAACGCGCGCTCGGCCAGTTCATGATCGACCGGCAGACGATCGACGCGGGCTATACCGAATGCGCGACGCCGCTGATGGTCCGCGACGATGCGGCGTTCGGCACGACGCAGCTCCCCAAGTTCCGTGATGATCTGTTCCAGACCACGGACGGCCGCTGGCTGATCTCGACGTCGGAGATGAGCCTGACCAACGCGGTGCGCGAAGAGATTTTGCCAGAGGCCGACCTGCCGATCCGCATGACCGCGCTGACCCCCTGCTTCCGCTCCGAAGCCGGGTCGGCGGGGCGCGACACGCGCGGCTATATCCGCCAGCACCAGTTCTGGAAGGTCGAGCTCGTCTCGATCGTCCGTCCCGAAGACAGCGATGCCGAGCTGGAACGCAAGACACGCGCCGCCGAAACGATCCTCGAAGCGCTGGAGCTGCCCTATCGCAAGATGCTGCTGTGCGCGGGCGACATGGGCTTTGCCGCGCGCAAGACCTATGACCTCGAGGTCTGGCTGCCCGGCCAGAACAGCTACCGCGAGATTTCGAGCTGTTCGAACTGCGGCGATTTCCAGGCGCGCCGCATGAACACCCGCTTCCGCCGCGAGGGCGCCAAGGGCAACGAGTTCGTCCATACGCTGAACGGGTCGGGTCTGGCGGTGGGGCGGACGCTCGTCGCGATTCTGGAAAATTACCAGCAGGCCGATGGCAGCGTCGATATTCCCGCTGCGTTGCTTCCCTACATGGGCGGCATCACCCGCCTGTCCCCATAAAAATCCGTTCGTGCTGAGCTTGTCGAAGCACCGTTTTTTCTTGAACGCCAAAAGAAAGAACGGCCCTTCGACAAGCTCGGGGCGAACGGGGAAGAGAGAAAAACAATGCGCATCCTCCTCACAAACGACGACGGCTACCACGCCCCCGGCCTCGCAATACTCGAAGCAATCGCGCGCCAACTCAGTGACGACATCTGGGTCTGCGCCCCCGCCGAGGAGCAGTCGGGCGCCGGCCATTCGCTTACTCTCTCGCGCCCCGTCCGCATCCGCCAGCACGGCGAGCGCCGCTGGTCGTGCAGCGGCACCCCGACCGATTCGGTGATGATGGCGATCGGCAAGCTGATGCCCGAAAAACCCGACCTGATCCTGTCGGGGGTCAACCGCGGCGCCAATCTGGGCGACGACATCACCTATTCGGGCACGGTGTCGGCGGCAATCGAGGGCGCGCTGGCGGGCATCCGCTCGATCGCGCTCAGCCAGGTGTATGCCCGCGAAGGCATGGGCGACACGGTGCCGTTCGAGGCCGCCGAACAATGGGGCGTACAGGTGCTGCGCCCGCTGCTGGACATGGACATGCCGCCGCGCACATTGGTCAACATCAACTTTCCCGCCATCCCGGCCGCCGCGGTGCAGGGCATCCGCGTCACCCGCCAGGGCTTTCACGACTATGGCCGCGGGTCGATCGTCGAAGGCACCGATCCGCGCGGCTACCCCTATTTCTGGTTCGGCCTCCACGGCATCGAACACAGCCTGGCGCACGACAGCGACCTCGAAGCGATCGACGACAATTTCGTCTCGGTCACCCCGCTCCAGCTCGACCTGACCCACGACGCGTCACTGGCGGCGCTGCGAAGCGCCTACGCGGCCTGATCCGTCGCCCCCGCGCAGGCGGGGGTCGCTGTCGGTTTACGCGGCGACGAATGCGAATAGTTTCCCCCGGCCCCCGCCGTCGCGGCGGCGACGGGTTAGGGTCTAGCCACCGCTCCCTTCCTTTGGCAAAAGCCCTGCGTGGGGAACATCGGACATCATATTGCGATGTTGTCGGGCGCGCTGCTGCTCGCCGGTTGCATCCCCGCGGCCCCGACCCCGCCGTCGCGCCCGGTCGCGGCGACACCCGCCCCGTCCCCCGCCCCCGCCAGCCCGGGCTTTGAACGCCAGTCAATCAGCGAGGTCGTCGGCGGCGATGCCCGGCCGACCTGGGCGCTGAAATCCGTCACCGCCAACGCCGTGCGCGTCGCCGCCGCCACTTACCATGTCCGTCCCGGCGACACGCTGCGCGCGATCGGCGAGATGACCGGCGCGGGGTCGGAAGCAATCGCGATCGAGAATGACCTGTCGCCGCCGTTCACCCTGCGCGCGGGGCAGCAGCTGCGCATCCCCGCGGGCCTGTATCACCGCGTCGGCGCGGGCGAGACCGGGATCGGCATCGCGCGCGCCTATGGCGCCGACTGGGGGGAAATCGTCACCATCAACGCGCTGAGCGAGCCCTATATATTGCGGATCGGCCAGCGGCTGCGCCTGCCCGGCAATGCACGTCCCGCTTCAGACCGGCCGGTCGACGTCGGTGCCCGCGCCGCCGCCTTCACGCTCGACATCGACGATATCGTCACCGGCAGCCAGCCCGCGCTCGCCGAAAGCGCCCGCCCCGCGGCGGCCAGCACAGCACCCGCGCGCGCGGCAACCACCGCCATCGCGTCGCCCGGTGCCTTTTCCGGCCGTTTCCAATGGCCGCTCAGCGGAACGATCCTGACCCGGTTCGGCCCCGTCGCGCCCGGCAAGGTCAGCCAGGGCATCAATATCGCTGCCGCATCGGGCACCCCGATCCGCGCCTCGGCCGACGGCGTGGTCGCCTATGCCGGCGACCAGATCGCGGTTTACGGCGGGCTGATTCTGATCGACCATGGCGGCGGCTGGGTTAGCGCCTATGGCCATGCGGGCGAGATCGCCGTCCAGCGCGGCCAGGCGGTCAAGACGGGCGCGGTGATTGGCCGCGCGGGCGCCACCGGCCAGGTCCAGACACCGCAATTGCATTTCCAGCTGCGCCGGAATCGGATAGCGGTCGATCCGATGAAGCAATTACCGCCCCGATGACCAACCGCTCGCGTCCGAAAATGCGGATGCAGCGCGGGTTTCAACCGCTGAAGCGCGCCAGCCGATGGCCGGTGTGGGCCGATGTCGGCGCGCGGCTTTCGCTCGCCTTCTTTCTCATCGGCATCGTCGTGCTGGTCCACTGGATCGACCGTGACGGATTGATCGACCACCACGACGGTCATGTCAGCTTTCTCGACGTCGTCTATTTCACGATGATTTCGGTCACGACGACCGGGTTCGGCGACATCGCCCCCATCTCGGACCGCTCGCGGCTGATCGAGGCGGTCATCGTCACCCCGATCCGCATCGCCGTGCTCTTCATTTTTGTCGGCACCGCCTATAATTTCGTCCTCAAACGCACATGGGAAAAATGGCGCATGGCCCGCATTCAGGCACAGCTCACCAACCATATCGTCGTCCTCGGCTTTGGCATCAGCGGCAGCGAGGCGGTCAAGGAACTGATCGCGCGCGGCACCGATCCCGCGTGCATCGTGGTGATCGACGGCTCGCCCTCGCGCATCGCCGCGGCCGAGGCGATGGGGTGCAACGTGCTGGAGGGCGACGCGTCGCACGACCAGACACTGCTCGACGTGCGCATCACCAACGCCCAGTCGGTGCTGGTGTCGGCGGGGCGCGACGACAGCTCTATCCTGATCGTGCTGACCGTCCGTCACCTGGCGCCGCATGTGCCGATCAGCGTGGTGGTCCGCGCGCAGGACAATGAATTTCTGGCACGGCAGGCGGGCGCGAACAATGTCATCAACCCGGTCAGCTTCACCGGACTGCTCCTCGCCGGATCGGCGCAGGGGGCGCATGTCGCCGACTATATGGCCGATCTTGCCAGCGTCGACGGCCGCGTCCAGCTGCGCGAACGTCCGGTCACCGCCGACGAAGTCGGGCGCAGCATCGACAATCTCGCCAGCGAAGGCCGCGGTCTGCGCGTGTATCGCGGCGGCAAACCCTATGGCTTCTGGGAACCCGAAGCCCGGACCCTCGCCCCCGGCGACCTGATCGTCGAAGTCATCCGCTGTGAAGAATGCGAAGCGAGCGTCGACGAAAACTAACCACGCCAATATATCCAGCCCGCCCACAGCCACCCGATGATCAGCAAGCCGCCGCCGACCGGCGTCACCGCCCCCAGCCAGCGCGGCGCGCCGAGCGCCATTGCATAGAGCGTCACTGCAAAAATCCCTCCGCCGACCAACAGCAGGATCGCCGACCCGCGCGCCGTACGCATGATCGCCAGCGCCGCAACAGCATGGATCAACTGATACATGCCGCCGGTGCGCAGCCATTCGGCCTGTTGCGGCCCCGCCGCGCCATGCGCGCCGAACGCCCCAGCTGCCACGGCCACCGCCGCCGAAATCGCTGCCCACATCCCGATTGCCATCGACCCGTTCTCCGCATTATCGTTCAGCCAACAGTGCCGTCGGCGCGCCGCGCGTGACAAGCGGCGCAAAATCGCCTATGCGCGCCGCCGATCATGACAATCAAGACTCTTCCTGCCCAGCCGAAGGTCGGCATGGTTTCGCTCGGCTGCCCCAAGGCATTGGTCGACAGCGAACGGATTTTGACCAAATTGCGCGCCGACGGCTATGGCCTGTCGCCCGATTATGCGGGCGCCGACGTCGTGCTGGTCAACACCTGCGGTTTCCTCGACTCGGCGAAGGAAGAAAGCCTCGAGGCGATCGGCGAGGCGATGGCCGAAAACGGTCGCGTCATCGTCACCGGCTGCATGGGCAACGAGGCCGAGGTGATCCGCGCCCGCTTCCCCAACGTCCTCGCAGTCACCGGCGCGCATCAATATGAACAAGTGGTCGATGCCGTCCACGACGCCGCACCGCCGACGCAGGGACCGTTCGTCGATCTCGTCCCCGAAGGCGGGCTGAAACTGACGCCGCGGCACTATAGCTATCTCAAGATTTCGGAAGGCTGCAACCATAGCTGTTCCTTCTGCATCATCCCCGATCTGCGCGGAAAACTGGTGTCGCGGCGCATCGACGCGGTGCTGCGCGAGGCTGAAAAGCTGGTTGCCGCGGGGACGAAGGAATTGCTGGTGATCAGTCAGGATACTTCGGCCTATGGTATTGATATAAAACATGAAAGCCGGATGTGGCATGGCTCGGAAGTTCGCGCCCACATGACCGACCTTGCGCGGCAACTTGGTCAACTTCGAACCAGCGACAACCGCGCCCCGTGGGTGCGCCTCCACTATGTGTACCCCTACCCCCATGTCGACGCGGTCATCCCGCTGATGGCCGAAGG
>JAHCKJ010000107.1 GCA_026125835.1 Sphingopyxis sp. | reverse complement strand
GCGACCGCGGCGCGGGGTCGCGCGCCTTGCTCGTCTCGAGATAGGCGATCAGCCCGTTGAACATCCTTGTGTCCCCTGCGACCCTATTCTGTACCGGACAAGATAGATGTTCGGGCGCCGCATTTCCACCCCCGCGACATTTTTTGTCGTCAGCGACCGATCAGGCCGAGCCGCAGCAGCAGCAATCCCTCGCGCCGCCAGCGCCGCCCGCCATCGTGCCGGGCGATGATGCCTGCCCAGCGGTCGAGCATCAGCAGCGGCTTGTTTCCATTGAACGATCGGCGCGATGGCGGCGGCAAGTCACGCGCAGCGGCGAAATACTCGCGGGCTTCCTTGGCGCCCTGCTGAAGCCCGGCGCCCCACATCATGCCCCAACGGGCGCCGCCATTTTCAGCGCCCCCAGCCAGCGCAAATATCGCGCCGCCGAACCCGGCTGCGGCGTTGTGCTGTGCCGCCACGTCATCGGCAAGCAGCATTGCCTCGGCCGCGTCCACCAGTGTATCGAGCCCGTCCTTCCCCGCCCAGGTCGCTTGCAGCTCCGCCAGCAAAGGTTCGCCCTTGGGCAGCGCGGCGGGATCGCGCGCGATCATCGCCGTCATGTCGCGCCACCAGGCGAGCTTGATCTGCCCGATCAACGGTTCGCGTGCGTCGAGCAGCAGCTTGGTCAGCCGTTCGGCAAACGCCCAAAGCGCCGTGATCGCGGCGCGCCGTTCGCGCGGCACCGCGACCATGATGCGCGGATCGCGGATGTCGGGGTAGGCAGGAATTTCAGGGGCAGCGTCATCCATCATCGGGGCGCTAACACCAGCGCTTCGTCATTGCGAGCGAAGCGGAGCAATCCAGAGCCGTTTGACGCAACTCTGGATTGCTTCGTCGCTTCGCTCCTCGCAATGACGGGGTAGTTTAGCCGCGATTGCGAACCGCCTTCACTGCCGCGACGACGCGCGGCACGTCGACCAGCGCCGCCTTCTCGAGGTTCGCAGCATAAGGCAGCGGCACATCTTCGTTGCACACGCGCATCACCGGCGCGTCGAGATCGTCGAAGCCCTGCTCCATCGCGACCATCGCAAGCTCGCTGGCAATCGAGCAGACCGGCCAGCCTTCTTCGACGACAACGAGGTGGTTGGTCTTTTTGAGGCTGGCGAGCACCGTCGCGGTGTCGAGCGGGCGCAGGGTGCGCAGGTCGATGACTTCGGCGTCGATCCCCTCGCCCGCCAGCTGGTCGGCGGCTTCGAGCGCAAGCCCGACGCCGATCGAATAGCTGACGATGGTCACATCGCTGCCTTCGCGCATGATCCGCGCCTTGCCGATCGGGAGGACATGATCGTCGAGGTCGGGGACGTCGAAGCTTCGGCCATAGAGCAGCTCGTTTTCGAGAAACACGACCGGGTCCTCGCTGCGGATCGCGGCCTTCAACAAGCCCTTGGCATCGGCGGCGTCATAGGGCGAGATCACGATCAGGCCGGGGACGCTGGCGTACCAGGGCGCGAAATTCTGGCTGTGCTGCGCGGCGACCCTGCTGGCGGCGCCATTGGGGCCGCGGAACACGATCGGACAGCGCATCTGGCCGCCCGACATATAGTTGGTCTTGGCCGCCGAGTTGATGATGTGGTCGATCGCCTGCATCGCGAAGTTGAACGTCATGAATTCGATCACCGGGCGAAGACCGCCCATCGCGGCGCCCGCTCCCAGTCCGGCAAATCCATATTCGGTGATCGGGGTGTCGACGACACGTTGCGGGCCGAATTCCTGGAGCAGCCCCTGCGTTACCTTGTACGCACCCTGATACTCGGCGACTTCTTCCCCCATCACGAACACGCGGTCGTCGGCGCGCATTTCCTCGGCCATCGCGTCGCGCAGCGCTTCGCGGACGGTCAGCTTGACCATCGTGGTGCCTTCGGGGATGGCGGGGTCGGAGGCGCGCTCGGTTGCGGCGGGCTTTTCGACTTTTTCTTCCGTTTGCCCCGAGCTTGCCAAAGGGCCGCCCTTTTCTTCCGGCGACGTCGCAGACAAGGACGGTGCTTCGACAGGCTCGGCACGAACGGACGTTGAAGGCGCTTCTTCGCCCTCGCCCGTGATCGTCGCGATCACGGTGCCGACCTTCACATTGTCGGTGCCCTCGGCAACCAAAATCTGGCCGATGGTGCCCTCATCAATGGCTTCAAATTCCATCGTCGCCTTGTCGGTCTCGATCTCGGCGAGGATATCGCCCGACTTGACCGTGTCGCCTTCCTTGACGAGCCATTTAGCGAGCGTGCCTTCTTCCATCGTCGGCGACAGCGCCGGCATCTTCAATTCGATGGCCATCTCAATATTGCTCCACCAGCACGTCGGTATAAAGTTCGGACAATTCGGGTTCGGGCGCGCTTTCGGCAAAATCGGCCGATTCCGCAACGATCGCACGGATTTCCTTGTCGATATCCTTGATCCTGTCCTCGCCGATGCCGGCGTCGAGCATGACCTTTTTCAGATGTTCGAGCGCGTCGGACTTGTCGCGCACCGCCTGCACTTCCTCGCGGCTGCGATACTTTGCGGGGTCGGACATCGAATGGCCGCGATAGCGATAGGTTTTGAGTTCCATCAGCACCGGCCCCTTGCCCGCGCGTACCCATTCTAGCGCCGCTTCGGCCGCGCCGCGCACCGCGAGCACGTCCATGCCGTCAACCTGCATCCCGGGAATGCGGAAGCTTTCGCCGCGACGATACAGCTGGTCCTCGGCCGACGCGCGGTTGACCGACGTGCCCATCGCATATTGGTTATTCTCGATGACAAAGATGATCGGCAGCTTCCACAGCTCGGCCATGTTGAAGCTCTCGTACACCTGCCCCTGGTTCGCAGCACCGTCGCCGAAATAGGCCATCGCCACACCGCCATCCCCGCGGTATTTGTGCGCGAAGGCCAGCCCGGTGCCGAGCGAAACCTGCGCGCCGACGATGCCGTGGCCGCCGTAGAATTTATGCTCGACGCTGAACATATGCATCGAGCCGCCCTTGCCCTTCGAGATGCCGGCCTGGCGTCCGGTCAGTTCCGCCATGATGACCTTGGGGTCGATGCCGTAAGCGAGCATGTGACCATGGTCGCGGTAGCCGGTGATGACGCTGTCCTTGTCGCCGTCGAGCGCCGACTGCAGGCCGACCGCGACGGCTTCCTGACCGATATAGAGGTGACAGAAACCGCCGATCAGCCCCAGTCCGTAAAGTTGTCCCGCCTTTTCCTCGAAACGGCGGATGAGCAGCATTTCGCGATAGAATTTTTCCAGCTCTTCGGGCGTCGCATCATAGGGAAGCGGATCGCGCGGGCCTTCGCGGTTCGAGGCGGGCGCCGGGGTCGACGCAGTCTTTTTCGGCGCGGCAGTCTTGCGCGCAGGTGCTTTGGCCAAGGGAGGTTTCCTTTGCATTTAGCCGTTACGGCAAGGCTCCCTATAGGAGCCGCGCGCGGGGTTTGGCAACGTCTCGGTCGACGCAGAAGGCATGCAATTACGAATGCAGCAAATTCGAGCCACCCGCTGTCGAACAGCGGCTACGGCCGGTCAGCGTTCCGCCGCAGGCTCCAGCGGGATGATCACCTCATCGGGGTGATAGGCGCCCAGTTTCTCGCGCACATATTCCTCGGCCAGGTCGGGATCGACGCGCCGCCGGTCGAGCAGGTTCACGCGATTCTGCAGTTCGCTTTCTTTCTTCGCCAGCTCGGAAAGCACGACGCGCTTCTTTTCGACCGACTGGCTGTAATCGCCCCAGGCGTAAAGCCCGGTCGGCCCGAAAATGATATAGCCGATCATCGCCAGCACCGCGATCACCGCAACTGCGGGACCGACGGCCCGGTTCATCGATTTGCGGAATTTGTGGCGCTGCGTCATTCCGGCCCTTGAATCAGAGTTGATTCGTGGCGTCAAGGTGTCTGATGATGGTTTTCCAGGAAGTTTTGGTTTTCCGTCAAAGCCACTAAATGACAATTAGTTCGGAAGTGGATCGCAGGTCGGGATATATGAAAAATAATCAAGTCGAGACTGGACTAGCAATAGACCTAAAAGCTGCCGCCACTGCCTTGCAAACAGAATACGGAATCGTTGCGCACCTCATTCAGCAAACGAGCGACGCTCATTCGATTTACACCGATCTCGCAACCGCGCACGATATGGTGTGCACGCTTCCAAGCATTATTCAAGCGGCCAAGCGTGAAGCTGCCTCACCAAACTGGGCGTCGAACTGCGCGCTAGCCCTACTTAACACTGCCATAATGCTGTATGTTCGGGCCACAAAAACCTCGTCACGACACCGCCGAAGCTTTGACATGCGATCAAAACTCGACGCGGAGCAAAAGATTGTTCACGATAAGCTCTGCGCGCTTCGCGACGATGCGATTGCGCACTTTGGCCCGGGCCATTTGCGGGACAACCTAACTTGGCAGATTGAAGGCATTTTTATCCCTCTTGATCGGCCGGACGATCTGAAAATCATGACCGGCAGTCGGCGAATCTTCCAACAGCAAGAACTGCAGGACGAATTCAAGCTTCAGTTGGAGCAGGCCTTAGAGATCGCCAAAGCAGAGGTTAATCGGCGCAATAGCCGACTAGTGGATTCCCTAAACAGCCACATAGGAGACAAGCGGCTGCTCGCAATCTTGCATGAGCACCGTGTAAACCTTCGTGATTTTTTTGAGGGTGATACAGCTAGAGACGAGGCGTTAGGTGGTCTGCGACAAGGCATTGTCTCAGGCCACACTGAGCACCGCTAAACTACGCGAAAATTGACGCCCCCGGATAACGCGCCATATCGCCCAACTCTTCCTCGATACGGATCAGCTGGTTGTATTTTGCCAGCCGGTCCGAGCGCGCGAGGCTGCCGGTCTTGATCTGCCCGCAGTTGGTCGCGACCGCCAGGTCGGCGATCGTCGAATCCTCGGTCTCGCCCGAACGGTGCGACATCACCGCGGTGTAGCGGGCGCGGTGCGCCATATCGACCGCGTCGAGCGTTTCGGACAGCGTACCGATCTGGTTGACCTTGACGAGCAGCGAGTTGGCGAGGCCGTCCTTGATCCCCTGCTCCAAGCGCAGCGGGTTGGTGACGAACAGGTCATCGCCGACGAGCTGGCACTTGTCGCCAACGAGGTCGGTGAGCGCTTTCCAGCCCACAAAATCATCTTCGCTCATGCCGTCTTCGATCGACTTGATCGGATAGTCGTTGACGAGCGCGGCGAGATATTCGGCCATCTGCTCGGGGCTGAGCGACAATCCCTCGCCGCTGATCTCGTACTTGCCGTTCTTGAAGAATTCGGTCGCGGCGCAATCGAGCGCGAGTACGACGTCGGTGCCGAGCTTGAAGCCCGCCTGGTCGACCGACGCGGCGATGAAGTCGAGCGCGGCGCGCGTCGAGGCCAGGTTCGGGGCGAAGCCGCCTTCGTCGCCGACCGCAGTCGCCAAGCCCTTCGCCGACAAGCCTTTCTTCAGCGTGTGGAAAATCTCGCTGCCCCAGCGCACCGCTTCGGCGATGCTGCCGGCGCCGACGGGCATGATCATGAATTCCTGCACGTCGATGGGATTGTCGGCATGTTCGCCGCCGTTGATGATGTTCATCATCGGCACGGGCAAGGTGCGCGCCGACACGCCGCCGACGTAACGATAGAGCGGCAGGCCGCGCGCATCGGCGGCGGCCTTCGCAGCGGCGAGGCTGACGCCGAGGATCGCGTTGGCGCCAAGCCGGCTCTTGTTCGCGGTGCCGTCGAGGTCGATCATCGCCATGTCAATCTCGCGCTGATCCTCGGCATCGAAGCCGATCAGCGCCTCGGCGATGTCGCCATTGACCGCCGCAACCGCCCTGGTCACGCCCTTGCCGAGGTAGCGCGCCTTGTCGCCGTCGCGCAGTTCGACCGCCTCATGCGCGCCCGTGGAAGCGCCCGAGGGGACGGCGGCGCGACCGAAGCTGCCGTCCTCCAGCAGCACATC
Organism: Sphingopyxis sp.; assembly: GCA_026125835.1. Taxonomy (GTDB): domain Bacteria; phylum Pseudomonadota; class Alphaproteobacteria; order Sphingomonadales; family Sphingomonadaceae; genus Sphingopyxis. The sequence goes on along the minus strand of JAHCKJ010000107.1, from coordinate 1,217 downwards.
GACTTCGACGGTGGGATTGCCGCGGCTGTCGAGGATTTCGCGGCCGTGGATGTCGATGATGGCAGTCATGGATTTTGTCCTGCTGAAGCCCTGTCGGCAGGGCGGTAGGGAAAGGCGCCCGTCTGTTATCGGCGCCACCGCCGAAGCGCAACAACGCATAGGAATTTTGCGCGGCTATGGAACCAATGGCCGGCTCTTGCTATATATTCAGACAGGACCAAAGGGATGCTCGCTGCTGCGGCGCCCGACATAAGAAGAAGAGGACAACGCCATGGCCAAAGCCGCTACTCCCGCGACGAAGAAAGTTGCCGCCCCGCGTCCCAAGGCGCCCGCAAAGGCCGCCGCCACCAAGGCCGCGCCGGCGCGCAAGCCCGCAAGCGTGAAGGCAGCCAAGGAACACCCGATCCGCGACCAGATTGCCGCGACCCGCGACACCATCAAGACCGAGGCGTCGAAAAAGGCGGCCTCGCTGAAAGAAGAAGCGGCGGCGCTGAAAAAGCAGGCGTCGGCATCGGCGCGCGACGCCGCGACGAAGGGCAAGGACAAGGCCGCCGAAGCCGTTGGCAGCCTCGCCAAGCTGCTCGAGGACAGCGCCGGTACGGTCGATACCAAGTTCGGCAAGCAATATGGTGACTATGCCCGTTCGGCGGCGTCGACCGTCGCGGGTCTTGCCTCGACGCTGGACAAGAAGGACCTCGACGAGTTGGCCGCGTCGACCAAGGATATGGTCAAGAAGAACCCGGCCATCGCGGTCGGTGCCGCAACCGTGATCGGCTTTGTGCTGGCGCGTATGCTCAAGGGCGGTTCGAACGATTGACAAGGCCTTGGCTGCTGACCATCCGACCCCCCCGCCCACGCCCGACGAGCGCCGTTTCGACGGCATAAGCCATGGCTATGCCCCCGACGGTCGCCCGGTTGAACCGCCGCCGGTGCCGCTCGACAAGATTGTCGGCGACGTCGTCGACAATCTGTCGGCAACGGCGCGGGCCGAACTGGCGCTGCTGGAAGCACGCGGGGAACTGGCGCTGCACGGCGCCAGCCGCGCAGCGATCTGGGGCGGCGTGGCGGCGACCGCGGCGGGCGTGGCGCTGCTGGCGCTGGCTTTCGGCGCGATATTGGTGTTGGCGCCGCGCGTCGGCCCGCTGCTGGCGACGCTGATCGTGGTCAGCGTGCTGGTGATCATCGCAGGCGCCGCGGCGTGGCGCGCGCACATTGGC
>JAHCKJ010000106.1 GCA_026125835.1 Sphingopyxis sp. | reverse complement strand
GCGCGCTTTCGAGGGGGGGTAGGGAAATGCGGGCCGGGCCAATGTTGCTGAGCAGCGCTGCGGGGGGGCGATGATCGCTGCTCGAATGGGAAACGAACAATCGCTTCGAAAAGTTCCCGAAAAAAAATTCACGGGAGAAGATTTTTTCAAACTTTTTTGCGCTTTTTTGGAATCGACTTTTGATTCCAGTATTTTGATCAGGCGAGCGTGGTCAACCCGCTCGCCACCGCAAGCCCCAGGAAGGCCAGAAAGCCCATCGAGTCGGTGGTCATTGTCACGAAAATCGAACTGGCGACCGCGGGATCCTGGTCGAGCCGGTCGAGGAGGAGCGGGATCGCGACGCCCGCGACCCCCGCGACGAAGATGTTCACCACCATCGCCGCCGCGATGACCCCGCCAAGTTGCGGATTGCCGAACCACAATGCGGTGGCGAGCCCGGCGATCAGCGCGATCGTACCGCCGTTAAGCAGCGCGATCTTCATCTCGCGCCAGATCGCGCGCCAGCTGTTGGAATCGGTCAGCTGGTTCATCGCGAGCGCGCGGACCGTCACGGCCAGCGTTTGCGTTCCCGCATTGCCGCCGACCCCGGCGACGATCGGCATCAGCACCGCGAGCGCCACCATCTGTTCGATCGCACCGCCGAAATAGCCGATGATCGACGAGGCGACGAGCGCGGTGCCGAGGTTGGCCACCAGCCAGCGCACCCGCGCGCTGTAAGTTTCGCGGATCGGTTCGTTGATGTCGCCGTCGCCGGCACCCGACAGGCGCAAAATGTCCTCGCCCGCCTCTTCCTGAATGATATGCACGATGTCGTCGACGGTAATCATGCCGACGAGGCGTCCCGACTTGTCGACGACGGCGGCCGAGATCAGCGCATATTTCTGGAACCGAAGCGCGACTTCTTCCTGATCCATATCGACCGGGATCAACGTCTGTTCGCGTTTCATCACGTCGCTGATCGCGATGTCGCGCGGGGTGCGGAGGATCCAGCTCAACTGGCAGGTACCGACCGGGCGGTGCATCGGGTCGACGACATAGATTTCCCAGAAATCGCTGGTGAGATCCGTATCTTCGCGCAGCCGGTCGATCACGTCGCCGACCGTCACATGCTCGGGCACCGCGACCAGGTCGCGCTGCATCAGGCGCCCGGCGGATTCCTCGGGGAAGGAGAGCGCGTCCTCGATCGCGGCGCGATCTTCGGGCTCCATCGCGTCGAGCACCGCCTGCTGCTCGTCCGCCTCCATGTCCTCGATGATCGCGACGGCGTCGTCGGTATCGAGTTCCGACGCCAGTTCGGCGACCTGTTCGGGCGCGAGCAGGTCGATCAGTTCTTCGCGAACATAGTCGTTCATTTCCGCCAGCACGTCGGCGGACAGCATGTCGCCGAGCACGGCGGCCAGCATCGGGCGTTCGTCGCTGCGCGCCAGTTCGAACAGGTCGGCGATGTCGGCGGGGTGGAGGCGGCCGACGCGTTCGCGCGCCGCTTCGCCCTCGCCCGCTTCGGCAAGGTCGAGCACGTCGCGGACGAATGCGGGTTTCAACCGGTCATCCTCGTCGAGTTCGGTTCCGGCATCGCGGGCAGCGGCTTCGCGGTCGAGATCGTCGGTGACGGCGACATTTTCGGTCGACCGGGAATCTTCGCGGTTGTCCATCGCGCGGTCCTCCCTGTCTGAGCCGGCAGGAGGCCGGCGGGCCGTGCCATCCCCCTAGTCGCCGCGTCGCCCGATGGCAACGGCGGCGGCAATCGATCCGAAGAAATGGGTGGCTTTGGCCGCGTCACCCGTTATGGCACCGCGCATCTTTGCACAGGAGCCTCCTCATGACCGACCAGACCCTTACCCTTTCGCTGTCGACCGGCGATGTCGTCATCCGCCTGCGCCCCGACCTGGCGCCACTGCATGTCGAGCGCATCACCCAGCTGGCGAGCGAAGGCTTTTACGACGGGGTCGTGTTCCACCGCGTCATCCCCGGCTTCATGGCGCAGGGCGGCGACCCGACCGGCACCGGCATGGGCGGCAGCGAGCTGCCCGACCTGCCGCAGGAGTTCAACAGCGAACCGCACGTCCGCGGCGTGTGTTCGATGGCGCGCGCCCAGAACCCGAACAGCGCCAACAGCCAGTTCTTCATCTGTTTTGAGGACGCACGGTTCCTCGATAACCAGTACACCGTGTGGGGCGAAGTGATCGAAGGCATGGACAATGTCGACGCGCTGCCCAAGGGCGAGCCGCCGCGCGAGCCCGGCAAGATCGTCAAGGCGACCGTTTCCTGATTGCCTGTTCCTGACCGTCCGGTCGCCGCCGCCGGTGCAGGGGCGGTGGACCGGCCAGCCGGATCGCGCGGCGGAAGCGTTCGCGCCGCCGCACGCCGCAAGCGCGCACGTGCCGACAGTGAGCGATATGTTCGCCCGCGCCGATGCCGAATAGCCTGAAAATAAATGGTCGGGACGAGAGGATTCGAACCTCCGACCCCCACACCCCCAGTGTGATGCGCTACCAGGCTGCGCTACGTCCCGACCGGCCCGATTGGGCAGGGGTGGCCCCTAGCGTGCCTTCGCAGGCGATGCAAGGCCGTCGTGCCGCGGGGCGGGATCGCGATTTTCCTATTTGTTTGCGGCGCGGCGAAAATGTCTTGATTCGGGGACGGCGCTTCCCATTTCGGACCCGCTTGGCACGAGGGGGGACGGGCGCCGCGACGGTTGCGCGCCCGGTTCCTGCGTGATAGGCGCCGCGCCATTCTATGCGCGCCGGTCCCGGCCAGGGGCGGGCTGTGCCCATTGACGGAAAGTTTTTCACCCATGTCGACCAATCTGCTTCTGACCCAGGCAGCCGGATCGGGAAGCGGGGCCGCCGGTTTCGTGATGCTGGTCCCCTATCTGCTGATCTTTGTCGTATTCTGGTTCTTCCTGATCCGCCCGCAGCAGGTGCGCGCCAAGGAACATCGCGCCAAGATTGCAGCGGTCAAGCCGCGCGACCAGGTGGTGACCGGCGGCGGCATCGTCGGCAAGGTTACGCGCGTCGACGACGATTATGCCGATGTCGAGATCGCGCAGGGCGTCAAGATCAAGGTGGTCAAGGCGACGCTGGCCGACGTGATGCAACCCGGCGGCAAGCCCGCCAACGACTGACGCGGCGGGGGCGGCGTCCGGCGCCGTCCCGCCAATCGATCGGACCGATAGACCATGCTCGATTTCCCGCGCTGGAAAACCATCAGCATCAGTATCATTCTGTTGCTGGGCGTGCTTTTTTCCATCCCCAGCTTTTTGCCCGAACGGACGCTGAACAGCCTGCCGTCGTTCATGCAGGCCAAGGTCAATCTGGGTCTCGACCTGGCGGGGGGCAGCCATTTGCTGCTGGAAGCCGACATCGACGATCTGCGCAAGACGCAGCTGACCAACATGGAAAAGACCGTCCGCGCCGCGATGAACGGCGAACGCGGACCCGACGACGACATCGCGATCGGCGAGTTGTCGACCGATGGCGGGCGGATCAGCTTTCTGGTCCGCAACCAGGCGCAGCTGGACGAGGCGCGCGTGACCGGCTGTTCAACCAGACCCGCGGGGCGGCGCGGCCCGGCCAGCGCGACTGGAACCTCGACATTGTCGATACGACCCGGATCGTGATGACGCCAACCACCGCGGGACAAACGCAGGCGGTCGCCGAGGCGATGGATTCGGCGCGCGACATCATCGACAAGCGCGTCAACGCACTGGGGACGCGCGAGCCGACGATCATCCGGCAGGGCAATGACCGCATCGTGGTGCAGGTACCGGGCTTGCAGGATCCGGCGGCGCTGAAGGAACTGATCGGCAAGACCGCGCGGCTCGAGTTCCGCATGGTCGATCCCAATGCCGACCCGAACGAGGCGGCCGCGGGCCGCGTTCCCGTCGGCAGCGAAATCGTCCCCTATGCGCCCGGCGAAGGCAGCGGCGCGACGTTCGAAGTGCTGCGGCGCCAGGTGATGATCAGCGGCGACCAGCTGGTCAACGCGCGGCAAAGTTACGATCCGCAATCGAACGAGCCGGTGGTGACGATCGCGTTCGATTCGGGCGGGTCGAGCACCTTCGCGCGGGTGACGGCGCAGAACGTCGGTCGGCGGTTTGCGATGGTGCTGGACGGACAGGTGCTGTCGGCGCCGAACATCAACGAGCCGATCCTGGGCGGCAGCGCCCAGATTTCGGGCAGCTTTACCGTCGCGAGCGCCAATGCGCTGGCGATTTCGCTGCGGTCCGGCGCGCTGCCGGTGAAGATGGCGGTGGTCGAGGAACGCACCGTGACACCCGAACTGGGCGCTGATTCGATCCGCAAAGGTGCCATCGCGGGGATCATCGCGACCGTCGCGGTGCTGGTGTTCATGATCGTCGTGTACGGGCGGTTCGGCATTTATGCGAACATCGCGCTGATGTTCAACATCGCGCTGATCATCGCGATCATGGCGGCGTTCAACGCGACGCTGACGTTGCCGGGGATCGCGGGATTTGTGCTGACGATCGGCGCCGCGGTCGACGCCAACGTGCTGATTAACGAACGCATACGCGAAGAATTGAAGCGCGGGCGGCGCGTGTTCCAGGCGGTCGACGTCGGCTATGCGGAAGCGAGCCGCGCGATTTTCGACGCGAACATCACCAACGTCATCGCGGCGGGATTGATGTTCTGGTTCGGGTCGGGACCGATCAAGGGGTTCGCCGTCGTGCTGACCATCGGGATCATCACCAGCGTCTTTACCGCCGTGACCGTCACGCGCCTGTTCGCTGCCCGGTGGCTGCATCGCACGCGGCCGACGTCGCTGAACATTTGATAGAGGGATCGAAACCATGCGTCTGCTGAAACTCGTCCCCGACGATACCAACTTCCAGTTCCTGAAATGGCGCCATATCGCCATGGCGATCAGTATTTTGATGATTGTGGCGTCAATCGTGCTGGTGGCGACGCGCGGGCTGAATCTGGGGGTCGATTTCGTCGGCGGCCAGTCGGTGCGTGTCGAATTTACCCAGACCATGCCCCCGATCGACGAAATCCGGTCGAAAGTGGCGGCGATTGGCCTGGGCGAAGCGACGATCCAGCAATTCGGGTCCGACAAGGCGGTGTCGATCCGCACCGCGCTGCCCGAAGGGAACAAGGCCGCCGCCGACCAGGCCGGGCAGCGACTGGTCGCGGGGATCAAGGCGGCGTTTCCGACCGCCGAAACCGGATCGGTTGAAACGGTGTCGGGCAAGGTTTCGGAGGAATTGCTGCGGACGGGTGCGCTGAGCCTGTTGCTGGCGATGGTCGCCATCTCGATCTATATCTGGATCCGGTTCGAATGGCAGTTCGGGGTGGGGGCGCTGTTCGCGCTGTTTCACGACGTTGCGCTGACGTTTGGTTTTTTCGCGCTGACGCAATTGCAGTTCGACCTGAACATCGTCGCGGCGTTGCTGACCATCATCGGTTATTCGCTGAACGATACGATCGTCGTGTACGACCGTATTCGCGAAAATCTGAAGAAATACCGCAAGATGGAGATCATCCCGCTGCTCGACCTCAGTCTGAACGAAACGCTGGCGCGCACGGTGATGACCAGCTTTACCATGCTGATCGCACTGGGCGTGTTGCTGTGGGTCGGGCCCGACGTGATCTTTGGCTTTACCGCCGCGATGCTGCTCGGCATTTTCATCGGTACTTATTCGTCGGTTTATATGTCGGCGCCGATCCTGGTGTGGTTGAAAGTCGGTCCCGACAGCTTCGTGCCGCGCACCGTTGCGGGCATCGAAGGCGGCGAGCGGGTCGAGCGCAAGGATGACGGCGCGGTGGTCTGATTGCCTGTCGATTAAGTAGGGGGCCGCGCCTCCCTATTTAATGCGGGCACAGCGGCGCAGATGCGCGGCCAGTTCGCGGCCGTTGCGGTCCCAGTCGAAGCGGCCGGCGAGGGTGGCGGCGACGTCGTGCGGCGCGGGCGGGTTGGCGAGGATCGCCTCTACCGCCACGGCGATCGCTTCGGGGTTGCGGGCAACGATTCGCCCGGCGAGCGGCGATGTCACCAGTTCGGGGGCGCCGCCCGCATCGCTGATGACGATCGGGGTGCCGCAAGCGAGCGCCTCGACCCACGCATTGGCGAGGCCTTCGCTGGCCGAGGGCATCACGACGGCGTCGGCGGCGCGATAGAGCATCGGCAGGTCTGCGTTGGCGACCGGACCCATGAAATGGACGCGGTCGGCGACGCCTAGCCGCTGCGCCAGCGCACGGTAGCGGCCCTCGGCCTCGCCCGCACCCGCGAGGTGGTAGTGGACGCCGGGCAGCGCGGCGAGCGCCTCGATCACCAACTCCTGACCCTTGCGCGGGATCAGCGCGCCGACGGTGAGGATCATCGGCGCGTCGTCGATGCCCAGCGCGTCGCGCGCGGCGGCGCGGTCGGCGGGGTGGAAGCGGGCGGTGTCGATACCGGTATAATGGGTGGCAATCTTGGCCGGATCGATGCCGATCGCGGCCATGTCGCGGCACATCGCGTCGGACACCGCGAGCAGCCCGGCGGCCTTGTCGGCGGCCGTAAGTAGCTGCGGCGCGGTTGCCGGGTCATGGCCGAAATGGCTGATGTCGGCGCCGCGCGCCTTGACGGAGAAGGGTAGGCCCATCGCTTCGGCGACGCGCATCGCGGCGGGGCCGTCGGGGTAGAAAAATTGTGCGTCGACGACGTCGAACGTCTGGCCATGGACCGCCGGCAGCACGGCGCGCGCGACCATCGCCGGGTTGAGGCGTGCGCCGATGCGCGGGATCAGGGGAAAGCGAGGGCGACGGACGGTGAGGCCGTTCCAGTTTTCGGTGCGCGGCAGGGTGCGGAGGGGGCGGTAGCGCGGGTGGAGCGACAGCGGGAACGGGGGCAGGCCGACGGGCGCGATGATGGTGAGGTCGATGCCCGGCTGCGCCGCGAGCGCGCGGAGGCTGTGTTCGACGAACAGGCCGAAATTGGAGCGGGCGGCATCGGGGAACAGGGTGGCGATGCTGAGGACGCGAAGGAGGGTCATGTCGTCGCCCCTTTCCGCTCGTCATTGCGAGCGTAGCGAAGCAATCTGGTTTTAACTTTCAAAAAGCTCCACGTATAGATCTTTCCATTCTGGGTTGACACCCTCTATCAGATCGATCTTCTTTTGCCTTGAACCTGCCTTGATTTGCTTCTCTCGTGCAATGGCGTCGAGCATCCGTTCGGTCACTTCATACCAAACCAGCTTCGTTACCCTGTATTTCGAGGTAAACCTACCTGGCGTCTTTTCGCGGTGCT
>JAHCKJ010000105.1 GCA_026125835.1 Sphingopyxis sp. | reverse complement strand
AACCCTCGCGTGCGAAATGCCAGACGATGAGCTCGGCGATCGCCTCGTCGTCGTCGATCAGCAGCAGGTCGGGCTGCGGCATCAGCCTTGCTCCTTCTCCGCCGCGGCGCTTTCCTCGGGGGTTTCCCCGCGCTCGCGCTCCTCCATATGTTCGCCGGTCACGACATAATAGACCATCTCGGCGATGTTGGTCGCATGGTCGCCCATGCGCTCGAGGTTCTTGGCCACGAACAGCAGGTGCGCGCTTTCCGATATATATTTCGGATTTTCCATCATGAAGGTGACGAGGGTGCGAAAGATGCTGTTGTAGAAATCGTCGACATTCTTGTCGCGGACGGTGACCCGCACCGCGAGTTCGGCGTCGCGCGCCGCAAAGCTGTCGAGCGCGTCGTGGACCAGTTCGGCAACGTTCGACGACATCGACATGAGCAGCGGGATCGCCTCGATCGACCGCGTCTGGTCCATCAGCGCGACGCGCTTGGCGATATTCTTCGCATAATCACCGATGCGTTCGACGACCGACACGATCTTCAGCGCCGCGATCATTTCGCGCAGGTCGTCGGCCATCGGAGCCCTGAGCGCAATCGTCTGCACGGCGAGCTGCTCGACTTCGCTTTCCAGCGCGTCGATCTTTTTGTCGTCGCGCACGACCTGCGCCGCGAGGTCGAGGTCGCCCTGTTTCAGCGCGGTCATCGCCTGGAGCAGCGCCTGTTCGGCGCGGCCGCCCATCTCGCTGATCAGCCCGCGGAGGCGGTTGAGGTCTTCGTCGAAGGCTTTGACCGTATGATCGTTCGTAAGTGCCATCAATCTTGTCCTAGCTTGTGGGTCGCTCCGGGAATTAGCGCCAAACCTTCCTTCATCGTCATCCTGAACTTGGTTCAGCATCCATGGCCGGTCCTCTCGATCGACGCCGCGCTACAGGATAGCGCAGGCCATGGATGCTGAACCAAGTTCAGCATGACGGAGAGGGAAAGGGCGATGCGCGTCAACCATAGCGGCCGGTGATATAATCCTTTGTGCGTTCCTGCTTCGGGTTGGTGAAGATGTCGGTGGTCTTGCCATATTCGACCAGCGTCCCGAGGTGGAAAAAGGCGGTGCGCTGCGACACGCGGGCCGCCTGCTGCATATTGTGGGTGACGATCACGATCGCAAATTTGCCGCGCAGTTCGTGGATCAGCTCCTCGATCTTTGCTGTCGCGATTGGGTCGAGCGCCGAGCAGGGCTCGTCCATCAAAATGACTTCGGGGTCGACCGCGATCGCGCGGGCGATACACAGGCGCTGCTGCTGGCCGCCCGACAGCGCGGTGCCGCTTTCGTTCAGCCGATCCTTGACCTCGTCCCACAGGCCGGCGCGCACCAGCGCGCGCTCGACGACGACGTCGAGGTCGGCCTTCGACGGCGCCAGGCCGTGGATGCGCGGGCCGTAGCCGACATTGTCATAGATCGACTTGGGGAAGGGGTTCGGTTTCTGGAACACCATGCCGACGCGGGCGCGCAGTTGCACGACGTCCATCGACGGCGCGTAAATATCCTCGCCGTCCAGCTCGATCTTGCCGGTAACGCGCGCGCTCGCGACCGTGTCGTTCATGCGGTTCAAGGACCGCAGAAAGGTCGACTTGCCGCAGCCCGACGGGCCGATGAAGGCGGTGACCAGGTCGGTGCCAACGTCGATCGACACGTCGTTGATCGCCTGTTTGTCGCCGTAAAAGACGTTGACGCCCTGTGCCCGCATCTTGGGGTCGGCGATGATAAGATCGTCTTGGGTCATGTTCACCAGCGTTTTTCGAATTTGTTGCGAAGATAGATCGCAAAGGCGTTCATCGACAGCAGGACAATCAGCAGCACGATGATCGCGGCGGAGGTTTTCTCGACAAAGCCCCGGTCGACTTCGTCCGACCAGAGGAAGATCTGCATCGGCAACACGGTCGACGGCGAACAGATGCCGCCCGGCACGTCGCCGATAAAGGCGCGCATCCCGATGAGCAGCAGTGGCGCCGTCTCGCCCAGCGCGCGCGCCATGCCGATGATCGTGCCGGTCAAAATGCCGGGGAGGGCGAGGGGCAGGACGTGGTGGAACACCACCTGCACCGGGCTGGCGCCGACGCCCAGCGCCGCGTCGCGGATCGACGGCGGCACCGATTTGATCGCATTGCGGCTGGCGATCACGATCACCGGCATCGTCATCAGCGCCAAGGTCAAGCCGCCGACGAGCGGACTCGCCTGACAGATGCCGAACCAGTTGATGAACACCGCGAGTGCGAGCAGGCCAAAGATGATCGACGGCACCGCGGCGAGGTTGTTGATCGACACTTCGATCAGGTCGGTCCAGCGGTTCTTTGCCGCATATTCTTCCAGATACAGCGCCGCGAGCACCCCGGTCGGGAATGCGATCAGGAACGCGATGAAGATCGTCAGCACCGATCCTTTCAGCGCGCCCCAGATGCCCGCCACCGCGGGATCGGTCGCGTCGGCGTTTTTGAAGAACGGCCAGTGGATGCCGGTCGACAGCTTGCCTTCGCGCTCCAGCGCATCGACCCGCACCCCGAGCGCGCCGCGGCCGCCCTCCTTCGCCATCATGTCGACGGCGCTGTCGGCGGGCAGTTCGAACACTGTCTTGCCGTCAAGGAGCGCCGGATCGTCCTTGATCGCGCTGCGCACTTCCTTCCACGCATTCTCGGAAATCAGCTCGGCCCCGCCGTCGCCCAGCGCCTCGTCGGCGGCAAAAGCGACGATGTCGGCGAGGCCGGCATTCGCGATCATCTGGTCGGCGTCGGCATCGTCCAGCCGCGCCTTGTCGACGGTCAGCGGCGTCGACTGGAAATCGATCGGCACCGCGACATTGGTATAGGTAAAACCGCGCGCGCCGTTGCCGACCATCACGAACAGCAGGAACGCCAGGAACGCGCCCGACAAAAGCACCGCGCCCAGCCCTACCGCCTTGAACCGGCGTTCGGCGGCGTAGCGGCCCGCGATGCGTTTCTGCATCGCCGCGGCTTTCCAGTCGGTGGGGGCGGTTTCCCTATTCATAAGCTTCGCGATACTTCTTCACGATCCGCAGCGCGGCGATGTTGAGCAGCAGGGTGACGATGAACAGCACCAGCCCCAGCGCAAAGGCGGCGAGCGTCTTGGCACTGTCGAATTCCTGGTCGCCGGTCAGCAGTTTGACGATCTGCGCGGTCACCGTGGTGACGCTGGCAAAGGGGTTGGCGGTCAGGTTCGCCGACAGGCCGGCGGCCATCACCACGATCATCGTCTCGCCGATCGCGCGGCTGACCGCGAGCAAGATGCCGCCCATTACGCCGGGCAGCGCCGCGGGGATCAGCACCTGGCGGATCGTCTCGTTCGGCGTCGCGCCCAATGCCAGCGATCCGTCGCGCATCGCCTGCGGCACCGCGTTGATGCTGTCGTCGGCCATCGACGACACGAACGGGATGATCATCACCCCCATCACGATCCCCGCCGCCAGCGCGCTTTCGGTCGATGCGTTGGGAATGCCCAGCATCACCGCAAATTCGCGCAGCGCAGGGGCGACGGTCAGCGCAGCGAAATAGCCGTAAACGACGGTTGGCACCCCCGCGAGGATCTCCAGGCACGGCTTCACCCACTGGCGCACCCGCGGCGCGGCATATTGGGTCAGGTACACCGCGGTCATCATGCCAATGGGAATGGCGACGATCATCGCGATGATCGCACCGATCAGCACCGTGCCCCAGAACAAGGGGATGCCGCCAAAGGTGTCGGGTTGCGGCGCCCCGCTTTGCGGCGCCCAGTTGGTCCCGAACAAAAGCTCCAGCGGCGACACCAGCTGGAAGAAGCGGATCGATTCGAACAATAGCGACAGCACGATGCCGAACGTCGTCAAAATCGCTACGAGCGAGGCGAGCAACAGCACCGCCATCACGATCCGCTCGACCCGCGTTCGCGCCCGGAAATCGGGCTTGATGCGGGTGAAGGCATACAGCCCGCCTGCCAGCGCCAGCGCCAGCATCGCCGCAATCCCGATCCACGCATATTTGTGCGCTGCCGCCGCATAGGGTTCGACCAGCGGCGCTGCGGCGGGCAGCCGCACCGCGGCCTGCTTGCCCTGTGCCACCGCGCGCGCGTCGGACAGGATTGCCCCGCGCTCGAACCCGAATTCGGGCAGATTTTCGGCCGCCTCGCTCGCCAGCACCTCGTTGGTGACCAGCCCCGGCGACACCGACGACCAGACGGCCAGAAACAGCGCCGCGGGCGCGAACAGCCACAGCGCGACGTACCAGCCATGATATTGCGGCCGCGAATGCAGCTTCGCCCCCGATCGCCCCGCGAGCAGGTTTGACCGCTGCCGACCGGCAATCCAGCCGATCAGCGCGAGGCCCGCGATGAGCAATAACAGGGCGGCGGCGTTAAAGGTCACGTTTCAGTGATTCCCAAGTTTCCGTTCGTATCGAGCGAAGTCGAGATACGTCTGGCGCAGCGCTCGCGTGTCTCGACTTCGCTCGACACGAACGGGGATAGGCGGGTCCAAAAAACCGGTGACCGGGGCAGGCCGCAACCCGCGCCGGTCACCAGCGGGGGGAAACTTACTTCAGCTCGGCACCGTTCAGCGCGGTCATGTTCGTGCCGTTCGCCGTCGCCGTCGCCGCGACCGCGGCGGGCGACACGATCAGCCCCTTGGTATTCAGGTAACCGCCTTCGCCCGCGCCCTTCAGGAACTCGGCGACATATTCGGCCAGCCCCGGAACGACGCCGACATGCGCCTTTTTGATATAGATATACAGCGGGCGCGAACCCGGATAGCTGCCGTCGGCGATCGCCGCATAGCTCGGCGCGACGCCCTGCACCGGCACGCCCTTGATCTTGCCCTTGTTGGCATCAAGATAGCTGAAACCAAAGATGCCCAGGCTGGTCGGGTTCTTGTCGAGCTTCGAGATGATGAGGTTATCATTCTCGCCCTGCTCGACATAATAGGGCGAACCGCGCAGCGTCGTGCAGGTCGCCTCATGCTTGTCTTTGTCGCTTTCCTTCAGCGCCTTCATTTGCGGGTTGGCGTCGCAGCCCTTCGCCAGGATCAGCTCCTTGAACGCGTCGTACGTGCCGCTGGTCGACGGCGGACCGAACACCGAAATGGCGACCGCGGGCAGCGCCGGGTTGACGTCCTTCCACGTCTTGGCGGTGTTGGGCTGGCCATAGGGGTTCGCCGCGAGCGCCTTGTACACATCCTCTTCGGTCAGCTGGAAACCGGGGCCGCGCGTCGCTTCGCCCAGCGCGATGCCGTCGATGCCGATCTGGACTTCGACGATGTCGGTCACGCCGTTCTTGACGCAGGTGTCGAATTCCTTCTTCTTCATCCGGCGCGATGCGTTGGCGATGTCGGGAGTGCCGCCGCCGACGCCCGAGCAAAAGCGTTCGAAGCCGCCGCCGGTGCCGGTGCTGTCGATCTTCGGCGTCTTGTTGCCCGTCGCTTCAGCGAACTTCTCACCGACCGCGGTGGCAAAGGGATAGACCGTCGACGATCCGACCGCGCTGATGAAATCGCGCGCGCCGCCACCCGACGAAGCCTGGTCCTGACAGGCGGAAAGCGCCAGCGCGCACACGGCGGCGCCGACGACGCCAAGGGTGCGGGGCGCGAATTTCTGAGCCATGGAAAATCCTGTTGATGGGGGTCGTTACCGAACCAAGCCACCACCCCCGCGGCGACTCGCTGAGCGCCATTTGGGGGAGTTGTGTGACGTGTTTGTGACAGGGATTGTCATGGAAGTGTCATGCTCCGCCGTCAGCGAGATGTGAGAGCCTTTGGTGCAACCAGCCATTCGTTACGTGCATACTATACAGCGTATAACGCCACTAATTGCGCTGTGGGGAGCCCGATGATTTGCGGCGGGTGGTCAAATGCGTCCTATCGGCTGCGCTTCGTTGTAAGGCTCAAGTTTGATGCATTCTGAAAATACTTGGATTTCCCGGCCTAAATCGAAGGCGGCTGCGGCCAGCTGGTTCAAACGTGAAATTTCAAACTGATAGTCGGCAAGCAGTTTGGTATTTTTGGGTGGGCCCATCATTTTTCGGACCATTTCGGGGTCGGATGGCTGATACCAACGGACCCATTTGTTAGTCCGTTTTACTTCGGTGCCGTTTTTGTGGCGGTGGACCTTTATAACCATCATCCATGTCCCGTGGACGATGCGATTCCGAAATGTCGCTTGGGTTTTCACGCGACTCAGAAGTTTGTCTAGCTTGTCAAAGGCCTTCTTGTTCAAACGATTGCGTCCAATCGAGGTCATGATTTCGCGGATCGTCGCGGCTGAGGCGCTAGAATGGAAAATGATTTGTGCGGCAGTGGGGTTTGAGTCCAGAAGGCGCTCAAACGTCGATAGCATGCCCTTTTCGATCTCATTGTATGCGCGTAAGTAAAGCCCTAACTCACGATCACATTCCGGCAGCAGTGGCTCAGGATCAGGTGCGTCAACCTCTGGAAGCAAATCTACGTTTAGCGGGGGCCCCAAGCCAACCGACGATGCGACGATTTTACGTCTTTTTAGCGAACCTGACATGACTGACACCAATCAAAAAGAGATAGAAACGCTTCGCAGGATGCTGGCGACGCCACCGACGCCGCGCAAGCCCATATTCGATTCACACGGCCTTCGGCGTCAGCTTAAATAAGGATATGCGCGGTTTCGAATCAGAACCAGTCGTCCCAATCCGAGTAAGAAAGAAAAGCAACATCACGAACCGACGGGGCGAATGAGTCGTTCTTTTCTGGGGTTATGAATCGCAAATGCAGATACCTAAGTAACCGCATCGCAATTGATATAGCGCGACCATATGTTCGCGCGCAGCGATCTGTCGTCCGCTATGGGAATTTTGACCTCATGATCCTCATCACCGGCCACGTCATCCTGACCCCCGAGCATCGCGAGCGCATGATCGCGCTCGGCGCCGAGCATAGCGCGCGGTCGCGCGGCGAGGCGGGGTGTCTGGCGCATAACTGCCATATCGATGTCGAAAACCCCGACCGCCTCGTCTTTGTCGAGGAGTGGGCGGATATGGCCGCGGTGCGCGCCCACTTCGCGGTCCCCGCGTCGGGCGCCTTCGTCGCCGAAATGCGCGCCCTCTCGCCGCAGTCGCCGGTGATGCGGATCTTCTCGGCCGAAGATGTGACGGCGCGGGTGGCGGGATAAATCGTCCCCTCCCGTTCACGGGAGGGGCAGCGAGACTTGCGAGCTTGCTCGCTAGTCGCAGCGGGTGGGGGCCAGTGGCCTTGCGCCACGCCG
>JAHCKJ010000104.1 GCA_026125835.1 Sphingopyxis sp. | reverse complement strand
CGCCGGCATTGTCGGTGACCGGGCCATAGGCGTCGAGCGCGACGACCATGCCCGCGAGCGCCAGCATCGCGGTGGCGCCGAACGCGATCCCGACGATGCCCGCAATCTGATAGGCGATGATGATCCCCGCGCAGATGACGAGCGTCGGCAGCGCGGTCGATTCCAGGCTGATCGCCAGCCCCTGGATCACATTGGTGCCGTGGCCGGTTTCCGACGCCTTGGCGATCGACCGCACCGGGCGATAATTGGTGCCGGTATAATATTCGGTGATCCAGATGATCACGCCAGTAATCACGAGGCCGAGCAGCGAGCAGTAAAAGAGGCTACGACCGTTGAAATCCTGGCCCGCGATCATCGTTTCCATGTCACCCAGTGCATATTGCGTCGAGAACCAGATCGCCGGAACCGACAGCACCGCGGTGACCAGAAAGCCCTTGTACATCGCGCCCATGACATTGGTGCCGCTGCCAAGTCGGACGAAATAGGTGCCGATGATCGAGGTGATGATGCAGACGCCGCCCATCAGCAACGGCAGGCTCATCAGCGGCAGCAGCATGTCGCCCGCACCCTTCAGCAGCAGCGCGATCAGCACCATGGTGGCGCCGACGGTCACGACATAGGTTTCGAAAAGGTCGGCCGCCATGCCGGCGCAGTCGCCGACATTGTCGCCGACGTTATCGGCGATCACCGCTGGGTTGCGTGGGTCATCCTCGGGAATCCCCGCCTCGACCTTGCCGACTAGGTCGGCGCCGACGTCGGCGGCCTTGGTAAAGATGCCGCCACCCAGACGCGCGAAGATCGAGATCAGCGAAGCGCCGAACGCGAGCGCGACGAGCGCATCGACGACCGTGCGGTCCTGGCCGCCGACGGTAAAGCCGCCGGGGCCGATCAAATACCAGAAGAACACCGCGATCGCGAGCAGGGCCAGCCCCGCCACCAGCATCCCGGTGATCGCGCCGGCGCGGAACGCCATCGTCAGGCCCGCCTGCAATCCGGTCTGCGCCGCCGCCGCGGTACGGACATTGGCTTTCACCGAAATGTTCATGCCGATGTATCCGGCAACCCCGGACAGGACGGCGCCGATGACAAAGCCCGTCGCCGAAATCGCGCCGAGGAAAAACCCGACAAGAATGGCGACGACCACGCCGACGATGGCGATGGTGCGATATTGGCGGCCCAGATAGGCTTTGGCACCTTCCTGGATGGCGCCGGCGATTTCCTGCATCTTTTCGTTACCGGCCGAGGCGCCGAGCACCTGCCGGGAGGTAACGAAGCCATAGAGCACGGCCAACAGGCCGCACGCTATCGCGATCAAAACCGGATTCATGCGTGTCTCTTCCTTCCCGTTGAGAAGGGCAACCGCAGAGTAAATCGTCGAGCGTCCGACTTGTCGATGCCGGTTCGCCCTCTCCCCTGATGCGACCGCCCCAAATTGACCGCCGCGTTATGGGTATAAAGAAAGCCAAGGGCAAGCCCGGTTATTCGGCGCTTTTGTGACGCGTCTGCCTCAATGCGTGAAACCGAGACGGTCGGGCAGGGCAATGCGCCGCGCATGATGCGTCAGCACCAGCCCGGTCCCCACCCCCGCATGGCCGACCGCGGTCACCGCAACGTCCAGTCCCGCGGCAATTTCGCGGATTGCATCGCCCGCAACCGCATCGGCGGCAAACAGCAGCTGGTAATCATCCCCCGCGCTCGCCGCCGCCAGCCGCGTATCGACCACATCGGGCCGCACCGCGAGCAGCGCCGCCGACAACGGCACTGCCTCCAACCGCAGGAGCAATTCGCACCCGCTGGCGTCGGCCATGCGCCCGGCGTCGATCAGCAGGCCGTCGGAAATATCCATCATCGCGTGGACATGCGGCGCGATCGCCTGGCCAAAAGTTGTGAGCGGTTGCGGGCGGCGGTAGGCGGCGAGGCAGGTTTCGTTCGCCTCGACCTGCCCCAGTCGCATCGCGAGTCCCAGCCCGGCATTGCCGATCGTCCCGGTCACCCACAGCTGGTCGCCGGGCCGCGCCCCGGCACGGGACGGCGCGCCGCCCGGCGGCGCGCGGCCGATCGCGGTCAGGCCGAAACTGCGCGGCGCGCCCGCGGGAACGCGCACCGTGTCACCGCCGAGCAGGATGACGCCAAAACGGCGCAGGACCAAATCGAGTCCTTCGACAAATGCCGCGTCCCAGGCGTCGTCGCCCAGGCTGTAGCCGACGAGTACGCCCACCGGCGCGGCGCCTTTCGCCGCGAGATCCGACAGGTTCACCGCCACGAGCTTCCACGCAACGTCCTGCGGGCTGTCATCGGGCAGGAAATGCACGCCTTCGACGATCATGTCGTGGGTGAGGACCAGCCCTTCCCATTCGGCCGCATCGTCGGTCAGGCCGCGCGCAGCGGGGTCAGTGGCGATGGCACGCAAACGGGCGATGAATTCGGTTTCGGACATGTGATAGCCTCTCGCCCAAAACAATGTGCGCTAATTCCGCACATCCTTGCCGATCGCATCGAGCAATCCATTGGCAAACCCCGCTTCGCGGGCGTCGAAAAATGCTTTCGCAACATCGACATACTCGCTCACCACCGCGCCGACCGGCACATCGCTCCGCGCAATCAGTTCATAGGCGCCGGCGCGCAAAATCGCCTTCATCGTGCGGTCGAGCCGGTCCATCGTCCAGCCGCTCGCCAGCCGCGCGACAATCGCGGCGTCGATCTCGTCGGCGCGCGCCAGCACGCCCTTCACGATGTCGTCAAAGAAAGGAACGTCGGCGCCCGCATATTCGGCGTCCTCGATGATCGCGCCGATGCGGTGCTGGTGAAATTCGTGAATCAGCTGGGCGACCGGGGTTGCTTCCATCTCGTGCTGATAAAGCGCCTGCACGGCGGCGAGACGGGCGGCGGAGCGGGATTGGGCGCGTTTGTTCATGGTTCTTTTCTACTTGAGACGCTGGCTGACCGAAAGCGCGTGCGCGGGAAGCCCCTCGGCCCCGGCAAGCGCGACCGCCGCGGGGCCAATCGCGGCGAGGCCGGCATCGTCCAGTGCCAGAAAGCTGGTGCGCTTCATGAAATCGGTGACCGACAAGCCGCTCGAAAAACGCGCGCGGCGGCCGGTGGGCAGGACGTGGTTCGGTCCGGCGACATAATCGCCGATCGCCTCCGGCGTCTGACGACCCAGGAACACCGAGCCTGCGTGCCGCACTTTGGCGAACAGCGCATCGGCCTCGGCAGGATCGACCGCGAGTTCGAGATGTTCGGGTGCGAGCCGGTCGCACAGCGGGATCGCATCGGCCAGCGTCGGCACGGTAATCACCGCGCCATTGTCGGCCCAGCTTGCCTGCATCGTCGCCGCGGTGCTCAGCGTCGGGATGATCTGCGTGACCGCCGCGGCAACGGCGTCGGCAAAGTCGCTGTCGTCGGTGAACAGGATCGACTGGCTGGTCGGATCATGCTCGGCCTGGCTGAGCAGGTCGGCGGCAATGATACGCGGGTCGTTCCGCGCGTCGGCAACGACAACGATCTCGCTCGGCCCCGCCACCATGTCGATGCCGACAACGCCATAAATCTGCCGCTTCGCCTCGGCGACCCAGGCATTGCCGGGGCCGGTCACGACATCCACCGGCGCGATGCGGTTGGTGCCATAGGCCAGCGCCGCCACCGCCTGCGCCCCGCCGACGCGCCAGATCTCGTCGATCCCGCCGATATGCGCCGCCGCCATCACGACCGGATTGACCTCGCCGCCCGGTGTCGGGGTCATCATCACGATCCGCCTCACCCCCGCGACCTTGGCAGGCAGGATGTTCATCAGCACCGAAGACGGATAGGCGGCGCGGCCACCGGGGACATAGACCCCCGCGGCATCAACCGCGTTCCAGCGCGCGCCGAGCCGCGCGCCAGTGCCGTCGCGATAGTCGCGGTTTTCGGGAAGCTGCCCGGCGTGGTAGGCACGAATGCGGTCGGCGGCGAGGTTCAGCGCATCGCGCAGCTCGGGTGACAACGCGTCGTACGCGGCGGCGCACTCGTCCTTGGAGATGCTCCAGCCGCTCGTGTCGAGATCGAACTTGTCAAAGTTTACGGTATATTCTGCGAGCGCGACGTCGCCCTCGGACTTCACGCGCGCGATGATCGCCGCGACATCGGCCGACACATCGGCATCGCTCTCGCGCCGGTCGTTGACCAGCGCATCGAACGCGGCAGCAAAGCCCGGACCGGAGGCGTCAAGCCGCC
The DNA here is from genome assembly GCA_026125835.1 of Sphingopyxis sp. Lineage (GTDB taxonomy): Bacteria > Pseudomonadota > Alphaproteobacteria > Sphingomonadales > Sphingomonadaceae > Sphingopyxis. The sequence continues at coordinate 3,082 of JAHCKJ010000104.1, read as the reverse complement.
GCATCGCCCACCGCCTGACGGAACCGCTCGACCAGCGCCGGGACTTCGGCCGAGCGCAGCTTGAACGCGGCGCGGTTGACGATCAGCCGTGCCGACACCTCGCTGATGATTTTCTGTTCGGCGAGCGCATTTTCGACCAGCGTCCGCCCCGTCGAAACGAGGTCGACGATGTGCGAGGCGAGCCCCAGTTTCGGCGCAATTTCCATCGCGCCGTTGAGCTTGATGCACTCGGCCTGGATGCCCTGGCCTGCAAACCAGCGGCGCGTCGTCGCCGGATATTTGGTCGCGACGCGGATATGGCTTTCGCCCGGCCCCGGCGGCGCGCTGCCCTCCGGTCCGGCCAGCGACAGGCGGCAATGGCCGATGCCGAGGTCGACCGGCGCATACAGTTCGCTGTAATCAAACTCGTCGACCACGTCGGACCCGACGATGCCGAGCTGCGCCGCGCCGTGCGCCACGAACGTCGCGACATCAAACGCGCGGACGCGGATCAGCGAGATATGCGACTGGTTCGTCCCGAAAACCAACGCGCGGCTTTTCTTGTCGAAAAAATCTGCCGCGGGTTCAATCCCGACGCGCGCCAGCAGCGGCAGCGCTTCGTCGAGGATGCGTCCCTTGGGGATGGCAAAGATGATCGGTTCGGGCATAAGCGTCGCGCACATAGGCGGCGACGGGACAAAGGGCAATGAGCGAGCGTTACGAGCCGATTGAACTGGGCGATACCGGACCCGCCGCGGTGCGCGCCGCCTTTGTCAATCAGGTCGCCTATTGCCGGGCCAACGGCGCCCCGGTGACGGCGCGCGTCGTCGCGGCTCTGGCGACGTTGCTCGACCGGCCCGCCAGCGAGTTTGCCCGGCGCATCGCCGACTGGAAGGGCGCGCCGCTCGCCGATGCGCTGCCGCTGCGCGCCGCGGGCGGATTGCACGCGCTGCACCTTGCCGGAACCGCGCATGAGCTGGCGCCGATCTACGCCGATGCCGACGACATCAACGATGCCGCGATCGTCGCCGGGGTCGTCGCCAGGCACGAGGCCGCACTGCTCGCGTGGCTCGACGGTCCGCCGCAAACGAACGAAGCGGGGCGCTCGTCAAACTTCATCGCCGCGATGCTGTGGCTGGCCGACAAGGGTTTGCCGCCGCGCTTCGATTGCCTCGAAATCGGGTCGAGCGCGGGGATCAACCTGATGATCGACCGCTATCACTATGACCTCGGCGGCGTCCATGTCGGACCGCAGCCCGGCGCGATGGCCTTCACCCCCGACTGGCGCGGCAACCATCCGCCAATGCGCGCGATCGAGTTTGCCGACCTCAAAGGCTGCGACGTTGCCCCGGTCGACCTGACCGATCCCGTGCAGGCGCTGCGCCTGAAAGCCTATATCTGGCCCGAACATCATGTCCGCTTCCAGCGCATGGCGGCGGCAATCGCTGCGGCTACCGAAGCCCCGCCCCACCTGATCCGCGCCAATGCCGCCGACTTCGTCGAGGCCGAACTGGCGCGCCCGCAGGCCGAAGGCACCACCCGGGTGCTGATGCACTCGATCGTCTGGCAATATGTCCCCGCCGACCAGCAGGCCCGCGTCACCGCCGCAATGGAAGCCGCGGGCGTGCGCGCCACCGCGGAGCGTCCGCTGGCCTGGATCGCGCTCGAAGCCAACCGCACGGTGCATCATCACGAGTTGGTGGTGCGATATTGGCCGGGCGGCGCCGCGCCGGTGAAACTGGCGCAGGCTCACGCGCATGGCGCGTGGGTGGAGTGGTTGGGGTAGCGGCTGGTTTCGGCCGAATCTCGACATTTACAGCATCGTCATCCTGAACTTGTTTCAGCATCCATGGCCTGCCGTTTCCTTCGGCGCTGCGCCAAATTCGAGCTCGGGCCATGGATGCTGAAACAAGTTCAGCATGACGAGGTCAAAGGACCGCTCCCCACCCCAAAGCCAGCATAACCCGCCTACAACCGCGCCTCGATCCGCGCCAGCAGCTGCTGGACCGGGGTCACCGGCGGGGCCGCCCACCCTGCTTCCAGCGCGGCGATGCGTTCGAACAGACGTTCGCTTGCCGCGATGATGCGTTGCACCGGCGCGTCGAAGTCGGCGCAGATGTCCCAGTCGGCGGCGACCGGTTCGCCGATGCGCGCCGCGCTGTCGTCAGGCCCGGCACCCGGGTCGCCGGCGATCATCGCGCGGCGGTGGAGCAGCCAGGCGATGACGTGCATCAACCGCGTCGTCGTCTTCAGCGATTCGCAGGCGAGCCCTATCTGCAGCATCCCGTCGCGGCGGATACCCCCAAGGTCGCGCTGCGCGGCGAAGGCGGCATGTGCCTCGTCGGCCAGCACCATGGCCTCGACATACAGGTTTTCGACCTGCGCGCGCTGCACCGGTGTTGTGGCCATCGTGTCGCTTGTTCCGGCGGTCATGCCATGATGGATGCCACGCCCGCGCGGCAATGCAATGGCGCTAACCATGAATGTGGCGCGCCGCGCGTCCCGATTTGATTCAGGCCGTTTTGATTCAGGCAATAATGTCGGGGACCAGCTGGTCTTCGCACCAGGCGATTTCGTCGCGCAGCTTGAGCTTGCGTTTCTTGAGCCGCGCCAGCTGCAACTGGTCGGGCACCGCCGCTTCGCCGAGCGCGATGATGACGGAATCAAGGTCGCGGTGCTCGACGCGAAGCAGTTCCAGGCGCTGGGCAATTTCTTCCGGGTTCACGACGCTGTCCCTGCCACTTTCACCACTGGTCCGCAACGGGAACCGGCTGACCGAATCGCGACGACATTGGTGCCGATTCGTGATTTAATCCGCACTGCCAATCGAGTCGAAAAGGAGAATGGCCCATGAGCAACTCGCATCTTTCCGCCCTGAAGTCCCGCCACGCGGACCTCGACGCGAAAATTGCGAATGAAGAGCGCCGCCCCGCCCCCGACACGGCCTTGCTGGCGCAGATGAAGAAACAGAAGCTGAGGATCAAGGAAGAGATGCTCGCGGTCGCCTGACGGCCGCCAAGCGCTACCGCCCGCTGGTGCCGCCCGTCGGCCGCATCAGCGTCGGCGGTAGAATGGCCCTTTTTCCAGGCCGCTCCGCCGCAGA
>JAHCKJ010000103.1 GCA_026125835.1 Sphingopyxis sp. | reverse complement strand
CACGAACACCGGGCGCCTGACCCCCGAAATGTTTGCCGGCGTCTTTCGCGTAGCGCTGGCGCTGCGCGATCAGACGAGCGGGCCGAATTCCTCGACCAATCCGCGGTAAAGCACGCGCTTGAACGGCACGATCAGCTTTTCGATCTCGTGCAGCTCGGCCCACCTCCAGGCGCGAAATTCCTGATGTTTGGTGGCGATGTTGATGTCGCCATCCTCACCCATGAAACGCATCAGGAACCAGTGTTGGCGTTGGCCGCGATATTTGCCGCCCCACATCTTGCCGATCAGATGGTCGGGCAGGTCGTAGAAATATTCTTCGCGGCTGCGCGCGATGATTTCGACCAGCCCGCCATGGACGCCCGTTTCCTCGCCAAGTTCGCGGATCGCCGCCTCCTCGGCATCTTCGCCGTCGTCGATGCCGCCTTGCGGCATCTGCCACGCCTCGCTCGACGTATCGAGCCGCTGGCCGACGAAGACGCGGCCTTCGCGGTTCGCAAGCATCACCCCGGCGCAGGGACGATAGGGGAGTTTGTCATGATCGATCATGCCGCGCCGGTAGCTTCGCTCACGATCGCTTTCAAGACAGTGAGCGCACCGCGGATATCGTCTTTGGCGCTCGGGATACCTTGCGCCAGGTTGATATAGCCGTGAATGCTGCCCGCCGCCTCGCGGTACGTCGTCGGTACGCCGCCTTCGATCAGCTTGGCGGCATAAGCGCGGCCCTGATCGCGCAGCGGATCGAGACCCGCCGTGGTGAGCAATGTGGGCGGCAGCCCTGCGGCAGGAAAATCGAGCGGTGAGGCTCGGTAGTCGGCAGGGTCGGGCGCATAATGGTTGCCGAACCACGTCATGCTGCCGGTGGTCAGCAGATGGCCTTCGCCAAAATCGCGATAGCTTTGCCAATCGTCGTGCGTCGTCACCGCGGGATAGATCGGGTGCATCGCAATCACCGGCTTTGACGCGGGTTTGTCGCGAAGGGTAAGCGCCGTCGCGATGGTCAGGTTGCCGCCCGCGCTTTCGCCCGACAGCACCAGCCCGGTGCAGGGGAAATGGTCCGCGACCCAGCGCGTCGCCGCCTCGCAATCGTCGGGCGCGGCGGGGAATGGATGTTCGGGCGCGAGGCGATAATCGACCGCGATTACCGGCATGTCGAGCAAGCGTGCGGCTTCGGCGCAATAGCCATCGTGAGTATCGAGGTCGCCTATGACCCAGCCGCCGCCGTGGAAGAAGACCATGACCGGCCCGGGTTCGCGGCCCGGACGATTGTCGTAGATGCGGACGGGAATTTCGCCGGCAGGGCCGGGAATTGTGCGGTCCTCGACATGCGCAATCTCGCCGCGCGGAGCGTCGGCCATCCGGGCCATGACGCGGAACATCTCGCGCGCCCCCTCGGGCGGCATCTCTTCCATCTTTGGACCGTCCTGCGCGTTCAGGAAGGCCAGGAACATCGCCACGTCAGGGCGCGTAAAATGGGTGGTGCCGTCGGTCATCCTGTGATCCCCTCGTTCCGCTTGTGCGGCCTGTTGTTCGCGCAGCTATTCGGCATCGTCGCGGATAATTCAATCGCAATTCGCAACCCATTCGACGGTTGAAGTTTGCAGCGCACAATTTTTTCTGAATTGCGGCATCGCGCCCACAGGCCTAGGCCAGCGTCACAGGTTCGCAAGATTCAAGGCAGAAGATAGATGGCGACAGCGGTAGTGGACGAAGCCGACAAGCGGCAGTCCCCCCTTTCGGATGCGGTGGTAGTCAGATTTGCAGGCGATAGCGGCGACGGGATGCAGCTGACCGGTGGTCAGTTCACCTTGTCGTCGGCGCTCGCGGGCAACGACTTTGCGACCTTCCCCGATTTCCCCGCCGAGATCCGCGCGCCGCAGGGCACGCTCTTCGGTGTGTCGGCCTTCCAGATCAATTTCGGTTCGTCGGCGATCGACACCGCGGGCGACGCGCCCGACGTGCTCGTCGCGATGAACCCCGCGGCGCTCAAGACCAATGTGCCTCAGCTGAAGCCGGGCGGGCTGATCATCGCCGACGAGGGTGAGTTCAATGATCGCAACCTTGCCAAGGCGAAATATGACGCCAACCCGCTCGACGACGGCAGCCTGGCCAAGTGGCAGCTCTTGAAGCTCAACATCAGCCAGCTGACGATGGATGCGGTGAAGCCCTTTGGCCTCGGCAACAAGGAAGCTTTGCGCTGCAAGAATATGTGGACGCTGGGGCTGGCACTCTGGATGTTCGATCGCGACCGCCAGCCGCTGGTTGACTGGCTGAACGGGAAGTTTGCGAAGGCGCCCGATCTTGCCGCGGCAAACATCGCGGCGCTCAACGCGGGCCATGCTTATGGCGAGACCGCCGAGCTCGCGGGGCCGCTGAAGCAGCATCATGTCGATCCCGCGCCTGTTGCGCCGGGGCTCTATCGCACGCTGACCGGTGCCGAGGGCATCGCGCTCGGGCTTGTTGCGGGAGCGCAGCTCGCGAAGCTGCCGATGTTCTTCGGCGGCTATCCGATCACGCCCGCGTCGGCGATTCTCCATCACCTCTCGCGGCTCAAGGAATATGACGTCACGACCTTTCAGGCCGAGGACGAAATCGCCGCCATCTGCTCGGCAATCGGTGCGAGCTACGGCGGTGCGCTCGGTGTGACGTCATCGTCGGGACCCGGTATAGCGTTGAAAGGCGAGGCGATGGGCCTTGCGATCATGACCGAGCTGCCGCTCGTCATCGTCAATTCGCAGCGCGGCGGTCCCTCGACCGGCCTGCCGACGAAAACCGAACAGTCCGACCTTTATCAGGCGGTATATGGCCGCAACGGCGACGCCCCGATGCCCGTCATTTCGGCGCGCTCGCCCGGCGACGCGTTCGATTGCGCGATCGAGGCGGTGCGTATCGCGGTGCAATATATGACCCCGGTGATGCTGCTCACCGACGGCTATATCGCCAACGCCGCCGAGCCGTGGGCGGTGCCTGATCTGACGACGTACGAGGCCTTTCCGGTCGAGTTCCTGACCGAGGTGCCCGACGGCGGCTTCAAACCCTATGGCCGTGACGACAAGCTCGCGCGTCCGTGGGTCAAGCCCGGCACGCCGGGCCTGCTCCACCGCATCGGCGGGATCGAGAAGGAAGTCGATACCGGCCACATCAATTATGCGCCGGGCAATCATCAGGCGATGACCGACATCCGCAAGGACAAGATCGACGGCATCAAGGTCCCCGACCAGATCGTCGAGCTGGGTGCCGAGGGCGGCAAGCTCGCGGTCGTCGGCTGGGGTTCGACCTTCGGCCCGATCCACCAGGCGGTGCGCCGCAAGCGTGCCGAGAGCCAGGATGTCAGCCATGTTCACATCCGTCATATCTGGCCGCTGCCCGCCAACCTTGGCGAATTGCTCAAGAGCTTTGACAAGGTAATCGTGCCCGAGATGAACACCGGCCAGCTCAAGACCGTGCTGCGCGACCAGTATCTGGTCGACGCGAAACCGGTGAACAAGGTGTCGGGCCAGCCCTTCACGATTGCAGAGATCGAAGCCGCCATTGAGGAGGCACTCAAGTGAACGAGATGACGACCATCGGGCGGACGACCACGCTCAAGGATTGGGAAACCGATCAGGAAGTCCGCTGGTGCCCCGGCTGCGGCGACTATGCGATTTTGAAGGCGGTGCAGCGCACGATGCCCGAAATCGGCACTGCGCCTGAAAACACCGTGTTCATCAGTGGCATCGGCTGCTCGTCGCGCTTTCCCTATTATATGGAAACCTATGGCTTCCACACGATCCACGGCCGTGCGCCGGCGTTCGCGACCGGATTGAAGCTGGCGAACCCGAACCTCGACGTGTGGATCGTCACCGGCGACGGCGACGGGCTGTCGATCGGTGGGAACCACACGATGCACCTGATCCGCCGCAACCTCGATTGCCAGATCATGTTGTTCAACAACGAGATTTACGGGCTGACCAAGGGCCAATATTCGCCGACCAGCCGCGTCGGCACGACCAGCCCGTCGACCCCCTATGGCTCAATCGACCGCCCGGCGCAGCCCGCGGCATTCGCACTCGGCGCGGGCGCGCGGTTCGTCGCGCGTGGCTTTGACGTGTCGAAAAAACTACCCGAAGTGTTGAAAGCGGCCCACGCCCACAAGGGCGCGGCCTTTATCGAGATTTTCCAGAACTGTATCGTCTACAACAAAGACGTGTTCGAGGATTTTGCGGCGCCGAAGGGCGCGGAAGACCGCCAGCTCTGGCTCGAGAATGGCGAACCGATGCTCTATGCCAAGGGCACCAAGGGCATCGCGCTTGACGCCGAGGCGCTGCACCTCAAGACGGTCGACGTCGTCGATGGCGACTGGCAGGCCGCAGGGGTGATCGTCCATGACGTCACCAACCGCAGCGTCGCGCACATGCTCGTCGAAATGCGCTTCGGCGAGTTCCCGATGGCGCTCGGCGTGCTGTACGATGACCCGCGCCCGACTTTTGAAGCCGACGTCTGGCGCCAAAATGCCGCGGCGGCAGAGGGCAAGACCGCCGACTTGCAAAGCCTGCTGAAAAAAGGGCAGACGTGGACGGTGGTCGAGGGCGGTCCGGACCTTTAGCGGCTCAACTTGTGGCGGGCCATGCACCGGTCCGCATCGCCGATTGCAATGCCGCTCGATCCGCGCCACCAAGCGGCGATGGATAATCTGACGCATAGCATGGTCGGCGCGCTGGTCGGCCAGTTGGGATTGAAGAAAAAGACGGGGCTGGCGATCCCGACGCTGATCCTGGCGGCAAACCTGCCCGACATCGACGCGGCCTGTCTGTTCTGGCTCGACGGCGATCAGCATCTGGGGTTCCGGCGCGGCATCACCCATGGCCCGATCGCGATGCTGGTGCTGCCCGTCCTGTTGTGGGGGGCGATGCTGGCGTTCGACGGTTGGCAGGCGCGGCGCGGTACGCGGCCCGCCGCGCGGTTGCCGGTCGACAAGGCTTGGCTGCTCGCGCTCGCCTATATCGGCTGCCTGAGCCACCCTGCACTCGACTGGCTCAACAATTACGGCATCCGCTTGCTTGAACCCTTTTCGTCGCAATGGTTTTACGGCGATACGATCTTTATCATCGACCTGTGGATATGGGTCACGCTGGGGCTGTCCTTGTGGCTGTCGTTGCGCCGCGAACGGGCCGGAGCGGCGGATTGGACGCGTCCTGCCTGGCTCGGGTTCCTTGCCGTGTGCGGCTATATCTTCGGCAACGGCCTCATTACCGGGGCCGCCGAGCGCATGGGTAAGGACGCGCTGGTGGCCGGCGGCCATCGTGAACCGCTGGTGGTCGCCAGTCCGCCGCCACTGGCTTTCTGGCAGCGCGACATCTTCTGGCGCACCGCCGATCGTTATGGCGCGGGCAGCTTCACGCCCGGCGTTGGCGGCACGATCGACCTCAGCGGACAGCCGACCGGCATGGACGATGCGCGGTTGCCGCTCTGGCTGATGGGCGATCCCAATGCGCGCGCCTTTCTGTTCTGGGCGCGGATGCCGGTGGCGCAGCGCGACGGCGACGCCATCCTGCTCCGCGACCAGCGGTTCATGCACCCTTTGGCACAGGATCGTTTCCAGGTTCGTCTCACCGCGCCCGACACCGCGACGCACCACGAATGACCGCGCCCGTCATCCTGTGGTTTCGGCGCGATTTGCGCCTGTCCGATCAGGCGGCGGTTAGCGCGGCGGCGGCCGAAGGGCCGGTGATCCCGGTTTTCATTCTGGACGACGAGACACCCAAACATCGCCGCATGGGCCAAGCGTCGCGGTGGTGGCTGCACCACAGCCTGACCAGCCTGGATGCCAGCCTGCGCGACAAGGGGTCGCGGCTGGTCCTGCGGCGCGGCAAGTGCGACGATCAACTGACTAAAATCGCCCAAGAAACAGGCACCGCGCGAGTGCATTGCCTGCGGCATTACGAGCCGTGGTGGCGCAATGCCGAACGGGCGGTCGCGAAGCGGCTCGATCTGGTGTGCCATGACGGCAATTTCCTGCTGCCACCGGGGTCGCTGACGACCGGGGGCGGGACACCGTACAAAATCTACACTCCCTTCTGGCGCGCGTTGAAAGACCAGATGCCGCCCGCCGCGCTGCGCGACTGTCCGCGCGATATTGCGGGTCCGACCGGGTGGCCGGCATCGGACACGCTGGCCGACTGGAACCTGCTGCCGACCAAGCCCGACTGGGCTGGCGGTTTTGCGGCCGAATGGGAACCGGGGGAGGCGGGTGCGCGCAAGCGGATCGCGGCGTTTGTCGATGAAGCCGCAGATTACGACCGCCAACGCAACCTGCCGTCACGCGAGGGCAGTTCGCGCCTGTCGCCGCATTTGCATTTCGGCGAGGTGTCACCCGCGACGATCTGGCACCGCACCGCCGATGCCGGCGGCTCGGTCGACGTCTTTCTCGGCGAGCTCGGCTGGCGCGATTATGCGCAGAACATCATCGTGCAATTCCCGGATTATGGCAGCCGCAGCGCGCGGGCGGCCTTCGATACCGACCTGCCGTGGCGTAGCGGCGCCACTGCGGATGCGGATCTGCGCGCCTGGCAACAGGGCCGGACCGGCTATCCGATCGTCGATGCCGGGATGCGGCAGCTGTGGGCGACGGGGTGGATGCACAACCGGGTGCGCATGATCGCCGCGAGCTTTCTGATCAAGCATTTGCTGATCGACTGGCGGCAGGGCGAGCAATGGTTCTGGGACACGCTCGTCGATGCCGATTACGCATCGAATGCGGTCAACTGGCAATGGGTGGCGGGCAGCGGCGTCGACAGCAACATGTTTCCGCGCATCATGGCGCCGCTCACCCAGTCGGAAAAATTCGACGCTGCGGGCTATATCCGCCAGTGGGTGCCCGAACTGGCGAATTTGACCGAACCGGCGATCCATGATCCCGACAGCTTCGGGTGCCGTCCCCGGACCTACCCCGAAAAGATCATCGGACATCGCGCGGCACGCGAACGCGCGCTGGCAGCGTATGACGTCATGAAAGCGCAAGGCAACTGATTGTCAGCCGCGTGACTTTGGGGCAGGACGTGAGGATGAACACGCATGTCAGCCCGCGCCGCGGCCAGCAATTGCTCAGCGCCGACCGTGCCTATCGCAGCGGTGGCGCGCTGGCGCGGCTGCTGTCGTTGGCGCCCGCGGGCCTGTTTCATCGCCTCCTCGACCGGATCGATGCAGGCCTCTCGCTGGGCACGATCGAAGCGCATACGCCGGATGGCAGCGTCCGCCTGATCGGCGGGCGGGGCAGCGGGCCGACCGCCGTCGTACATCTGCACAGCTGGGCCGCGCTGGCGCGACTGGCGATGTCGGGGTCCGTCGGTTGGTACCGCGCGT
>JAHCKJ010000102.1 GCA_026125835.1 Sphingopyxis sp. | reverse complement strand
CGGTGTAGCGCACCGCATTGTCGAGCAGCCCCGCGACCAGCCGCGACAGCCGCGGTGCATCGCCGTCGATGCGACCCAGATCGGGCGAAATATTGCCGACCAGTTCGACCTTCTCTGCCGTGGCCAGCGCCCTGGCGTCCGCGAGCGCGCCATCGAGCAGCTTGCGCACGTCGACCGGCGTTCGTTCAACAACCAACGACCCTGCCTCGCCCTGCGCCAGGTCGAGCACATTGTCGATCTGGCGCCCCAGCACCCCGACCGAATCCATGATCGCGTTGACATAGCCCTGCTGCTGGTCATTCAGCTTGCCGGCATAGCCGGCCTGCAACATCTCGCCGAACCCGCCGATCGAGGTGAGCGGTGTGCGCAGTTCGTAACTCATTCGCGACAGGAAGGCGGTCTTGACCTTGTCGGCTGCCTCCAGCGCCTCGTTGCGTTCGCGCAGCGCGCCCTCCATCTTCCGGCTCGGGGTGATGTCGAGCATGATCAGCAGTGCGTTGCCGTCGGGCAGCGGGATCGACGCGAAGTCGAAATAGCGCCCGTCGGCGAACCCGATCTCGCCGCCGCGCTGTTGCCGCTCCAGCGTCGCGGCGCGGATAACCTCCTGCACGATGCTGATCTGGTTCGGTTTGACCAGCCGGGCGGCCAGCCCGCCCATCAGCGCATCGACGCGCGGATGCGCCGCCAGCGTCCCTTCGTCGATCCCCCACAGGCGGCGGAACCGCTGGTTCCACAGATGCAGCCGCCCGTCGGGCGCGAAGACCGCGATCGCCTCGAACAGATTGTCAAAGGTCGCCGTGCGGACGCGCAGCAACGTGTCACGTGCCCCCGCCAATTGCACCTGCTCGGTCTTGTCCTCGGCGATCAGCAGCATCCCGCCGTCGGGGGTCGGCTGGGCGACGACGTGGAGATGCGTGCCGTCGCGCAGCAACCAATCCTCCTCGCTCGCTCCCGGCTGCGCGAACCAGTCGACATGCGCCTGCCGCCATTCGGGATAGTTGCGCACCTCCGGGGTCCGCCCGCGTTCGCGCCATGCATCGAGCAGGCGCGCGAAGGGCGCCGCCTCGGCGACCTCATCGGCTTCCAGTCCGAACAGGCGGCGGAACGGCAGATTGGCAAAGCTGAGCCCCTGATCGGGGCCGAATTGCGCCACCGCCGCCGACAAGCGATCGAGCAATTCGCGCTGGGTATCGACGAAGCGGCGGTGCGCGCCGCGCTCGCTCTCCAGTTCCTGAATGTCGATCGCATAGCCGGCAATGCCGATCACCCGTCCGCCGGTTGGCGCCAGCGGCACGTCGACGACGCGCATGATCCGCCGCTCGCCCTCGATCGTCACCGGGATCGTTCGGACCTGCGCACCGCCTGCCGCACGCGCCGCATCCGCCGCTTCGGCAGCGCTGATCCCGGCGACCGTCTCGCACAGTTCGATGCCGCCGTCGATGACCGCGGCCGCCGTCGGCGCCTCGACCGCGCGGACATAGGCGACATTGACCAGCGCCAGGCGCAATTCGGTATCGCGAAACCACATCGGAAAGGGCGCCGCCTCGATCAGCCCCGACAACGCCTCGAACGCCGCCATCGCCTCGTCGCGTTCGGCACGTGCGTCGGCCAGCGCGTGCTGGCCTTCGGTCGCGTCGCTCAGCCACAACAGCACGCTGCCCGGCCCGCCGACCGCCGGCGGCGCGGGGCCGCCGTGCAGGATGATCGTGCGCTCGCCGCCCTGCGGTTTCAGGCTGAGCGTGAACGGCTTGGCGCCGCGCTGTGCGCCCAGGATCGCCTGGCGCAGCGCATCATGGCCATCGGTGTCCAATCCGCTGTCCAGTCCGCGCAGTTCGTCGAAACTGCGCGGCCCCTGCTCCAGCCCCAGCCAGCGGCCGAGCCGCTCGCTCGCCTCGATCCGCCAGTCGGACCGGACGATGACCGGCAGTTGCGGTGACGCCTCGACCAGGCTGGCGAGCCGCTCGGCCTGCCCCGCGACAAAGGCCGCGCGTCGCTGCATCGCAATCCCGCGCAGCGTCGCCCACAGCCCGGCCAGCAGCCACAAGGCGGCGAACAGGCCCAACGCAAAGAGCGCACCCGACGATAGCGTCATAACGTGCGCGCCGCGAGGCAGGTGGACGGGAAAGAGCGGCAATGGTGGCCCATCGGCCCGCCCTATCGACTGTCCCCGACCGTTTCAATCGCTAGGCGCCCGAACGCCCGATCATACTGACAATCCCCGCGCAGACCACCCTGCGGCAATTGCGCCACACGCCACCGACAATGCGTTGAATTGCATAGCACCACCCTTGACTTGGCCGCCTGGCCTTGAAAAAACGTGTCATTGACAAGTCATAAACACGCTAAAAAGCTGAATAGACTTGGCTTTACATTGTGGCCAAACCGATCGGGGGCGGCCGGGGCATAAAAACTGGGGGTTATCTATGAATGATCCGAGCAGGGCGTCGCTGCATGCGCGTCGGATTCTGGGTTTCGCGAGCCTTTCCGCCATGGCGGTTGTCATTGCGGTGCCAGCGATGGCGCAGGACAGCGCTCCGGCTGAAAACAATGCCGAAACCGCCGCGCCCGAAGACGCGATTGTCGTCACCGGTTCGCGCCTGCGCGGCGTGACGCCGTTCAACAGCCCCGACCCGATTGCAGTCATCGACCCCAATATCGCGTCGAAGGAAGGCAAGTTCGACCTGGCGTCGACGCTGCAAAGCTCGCCGATCGCCGCCGGTTCGACCCAGATCACCGCGGCCATTTCGTCGAATTTCGTCACCAACGGCGGCCCGGGCGCACAGACGATCGATCTTCGCGGCCTTGGCCCCAACCGTACGCTGGTGCTGCTCAACGGCCGTCGTGCCGGTCCCGCCGGGACGCGCGGGGGCGTGTCGTCGTTCGACCTCAACGTCCTGCCGCAATCGATCGCGGAGAATGTCGAAATCCTGAAAACCGGCGCATCGTCGGTCTATGGCTCCGATGCGGTCGCGGGCGTGGTCAACATCAAGACCAAGACCAACACCAACGGCCTCGAACTCAACGGCACCGTGTCGGTTCCTTTTGACGGCGGCGGCGAAGAATATCGCGTCAATGCGGTGTGGGGCAAAACCTTCAGTCGCGGTCATATTCTGGTCGCGGGCGACTATACCAAGATCAACGAACTGAAGCGCGGGGACCGTGCCTATCTTGCCTGTCCCGAAGCCTATACCTTCCGCCCCGACGGCAGCCGTGCCGACATCGTCGATCCGCGCACCGGAAAATTCATGTGCGAGGATCTGCGCTGGGGCCATGTGTGGACCTATAATCTGATCGACAATCTGCGGCTCGACGGTCCCGGCGGCCCGAACACCGGACTCAACACGTCGCCCAACGGCCAGACGGTGCTGATGCAGTTCCAGTATCCGGGCGAGGTACTGGGCGTTCCCACCTATGGCGCACCATCCTTTGCGGGGGATTTCGGTATGCCCGCCGGCTGGTTCCCGACCGGGTATAATACAGCGTCGCTGGCGATCCAGAATGCCTATCATCCGTTTGTCGAACAATCGACGATCATCCCCAAGACCGAACGCTTCACCGCCTTTGTCGACGGCGCGTTCGAAGTCAGCGATTCGCTTGAACTGTTCGGCGAATTCCTGTTCAACCGCCGCAAGACATATCAGAACGGCTGGCGCCAGTTCTGGAACTTCGGCGGCACGAGCGATTATCTGACAACCTTCTGGGCCGATGGCTGGCAGGGGGACAACCTTCTGAGCCCGACCGCGATCACCGACCAGTCTGACAGCAGCCAGAAAGTCGATTATTATCGCGGCGTGGCGGGTCTGCGCGGCGATTTTGGCGGCACGAGCAACTGGCGCTGGGAAGCCTATGGCCAGTACAGCAAGAGCATCGGTCGTTACCGCACCCAGCAGGCGCTGCAGGACGCCTATGACACGGGCTATTTCCAGACCGCGTCGTGCGTCGGCACCGTGACCCCGGTTTCGGGCAAGCAGTGCGTCGACATGCGCTGGCTCGACCCCAATTTCCTTGCCGGCCAGCTGACGCAGGCCGAAAAGGATTTCTATTTCGACTGGGAAGAAGGCAAAACCGTTTATACCCAGAAATCGGGCGAAGCGACGGTCAGCGGCGACCTGTTCAAACTGCCCGCCGGCGCTGTCCAGATCGCGCTGGGCGCCAGCATCCGCGAAGACCGGATCAACGACGTTCCGGGCGAAATCACCCGTGCCGGCAACGCGTGGGGCGCCTCGACCTCGGGCATCACCGCGGGCAAGAGCCTGACCAAGGAAGCCTTTGGCGAAATCAACGTGCCGTTGCTCGCCGACCGGCCTTTCTTCGACAATCTGACCGTGTCGGCGGCCGCGCGCGTCACCAGCGTCAAATCGACGCGCGCGTCGGACGGCCTGTCGGACAGCGACAACGGCAACTGGACGTACAAGCTGGGTGCCAACTGGGCGCTTAACGACACGATTCGGTTCCGGGCCAGCTACGGCACCTCGTTCCGCGCTCCGGCGCTGTTCGAGCTGTTCCTGGCCGACGAAACAAGCTTTCCGTCGCAGCGTACCATTGACCCCTGTATCCAGTGGGCGAACAATCTGGCACTCGGCAATATCAGCCAGCGGATTGCGGACAATTGCGCTGCCGATGGCATCCCGTCGAACCATTCGGGCGCGGGCGTCAGTGCGACCGCGACGTCGCGCGGCGGCATCGGCAACCTCCGTTCGGAAACGTCGAGGGCGATGGTCGTTGGCGGCGTCCTGTCGCCGAAGTTCAACTTTCTGCCCGATACATCGATCAACATCTCGGTCGATTATTTCGACATCCGCGTAAAGGGCGAGGTGACCCAATTGGGCGCCCGCACCATTGTCTTCGGATGCTATAATTCGGACAATTTCCCGAACGATCCGCTGTGTGGCCTGTTCTCCCGCGGCCAGACTGCGGCGCCGAACAACATTGCCGAAGTCCGCGACCAGTTCGTCAACATCGCGCGCCAACGGAACAGCGGCGTCGATGTCAACGTCAATGTCCGCCACGACCTTGGCAAACTGGGCCGGCTTTCGCTCACCGCGGATATGACGTGGCAGACCAAGCGACTGTCGCAGCTCCTCCCGTCGTCGCCCGTCGAGGACGACAATGGCGAAGTCGGGTCGCCGCGCTGGGTCGGCGATTTCCGCCTCAGCTGGACCGGAACCGGCGGTACCACGTTGTTTTACGGCATGAATGTTATTGGCGGGGCATCGAGCCTGCAGGAGTTTCTCGACCGCAACGGCGATCAACCCTGCGTGACGACCGCCATTCGCGGGACCTATTGCCCGAAACTCGATACGAAAGCGGTCTTCTACCACAATGCATCGATCACGCAGGAAGTGGGCGACCGGTTTGAAATCACCCTTGGCGTCAGCAACATTTTCGATACGCGCCCGCCGCGGGTGACGGTTGCGAACCTGACCCAGAACACAGTCCCGACCCTGGGCCCGGTTGCCGCGGTTTCGCAATATGGCTTCAGCGGGCGCCGCGGTTTCATCAACGTCAAATCGAAATTCTGATCGATTTGACGGGACAAAGTTGGGGGCGGCATGGCAACATGCCGCCCCCAACTTTTTATGCGCCAGCGAGGAAAGCCCGCATCCGATGCCCGAAGTCATGGTGAAAGCCGATACGCTCGACAGCGAAAACCGGCGTTTTGCGCAGACGCCGCTGCGCCAGCCGGTGTTCCTGAACAGCGTGCCCAAAAGCGGCAGCCATCTGCTGCGCAACATTCTCCGCATGTTCGTGCCCGTGGAGCAGCAATATAGCGCCGATTTCATCCAGTGGCCGAATTTGCAGCAGCACCGCGGCGCCTTCGCCCCCGCCCGCCCGCAGCTCAGCTGGGGCCATTTGTTCTTTGCCGACGCCTCGGCGATCGAAACCGCGTCGGCGCGGCGGATCCTGCTCTATCGCGATCCGTATGACTGGGTGATCGCGCGCGCGCGCTTCTTTGCCTCGGAGCAGTTTTCGGGGAATATGGACTTTTTCAAGACCGGCGCGCTGACCGTCGACGAGCTGCTGACGATGATGATCTTTGGCCTGCCCGGCAAAGCGCCGTCGCTGAACGATATTTACGAACTCAACGCCGCCGCATGGCTGGGCGCGCGCGTCCATGTCGTGACCTACGAAAACCTGGTCACACATGTCGGCGATCTGGACGGTCCGGCCGCCGACACATTTTTCGCTTCCCTGCTGGACGCCTGCGGCATCGCACGACCGGGCGACTGGCGCGAGCGCGTGCGGATCGGCGCCGACCCGGCGCAAAGCGGCACCGCGCGCGCGAACCTGACCGGCGTGGCGCTCGACTTTCCGGAAACGCTTGGCGACCGGCACCGTGCGCTGGTCGATTATCAGGCGCCGGGACTGCGGGCGCTGCTGGGCTATTGCTGATGGCGACCACCGGATTCCAGGGCACGGTCGGCACCTTCCCGGCGTTGATCCGCGCCAGCTCGCTCGTCGATGCGGGACGGCTGGAGGAAGCGGCCCGGCAAGTCATGGACCATCTGCGCCGGAATCCCGACGACCCTGCCGGACTGGCCAAACTGGGCGAAATTGCCATGTTGCTCGGCGCGCTGGGCCAGGCGGAACATTTTCTACGCCGCGCGCTTGCGGGCGGGGCGCGGGGCGTCGATGTGAAACGCCATTTGGCGTCGGTTCTCAACCAACAGGAACGACCCGGCGAAGCCGCGAAGCTGTTCGCCGCGCTGACGATCGAGACCGATGATCCGGTCATCCCGGCGATGCACGCGCTGATCCTCGACAAGCTGGGCCATAATGACCGGGCGCAGGCGATATTGCGCGACCTGACGCGGGATCACAGCGACAAGCCGCATCACTGGATTTCCTATGGTCACAGCCTGCGCGCCGCGGGCCGGGTCGACGACGCGATCGCTGCCTACCGCAGCGCCATCATCGCCGATGACGAATGCGGCGAGGCGTGGTGGGCGCTGGCAAGTATCAAAAGCCGTGTGCTCACCGACGCTGACGTCGCGCACATGCAGCGCATGGTCGGCATCGCGATCGACGTCCGCAACAGCGCCCCGCTCCACTTCGCGCTCGCCCGAGCGCTGCACGACCGCGGGCGCTACCGCGAAGCGTTCGATCACTCCGAACCGGGTAATCAGCCGCGCGCCGATGACATCGGCTATGCCGCACACGAACTGACCAATGAAGTCGCCGAGATCGAGGCGGCGGTCGATCCCGCTTTTGTTGCGCGGCTGGGCGGCGACCCGGTCGGCGATGCCGTGCCGATCTTTATCGTCAGTCTGCCGCGCTCGGGATCGACCCTTCTCGAACAGATGCTGGGCAGCCACCCGGCGATCGAGCCAGTGGGCGAACTTCCCTAT
>JAHCKJ010000101.1 GCA_026125835.1 Sphingopyxis sp. | reverse complement strand
GAGATCGCCGCGCCACAGCGCGTCTTGCGCGAGCGCATCGACAAGGTCGAGCCGGTCGAGAATCGCCGCGCGGTCGGTGAGCGGGCTCGCCAGATCGTCGGCGAGCAGCCGCGCGCCCGCCGCGGTGACGGTGCGGTCGATCGTGCCGAGCAGGCTGCCCTCGCGCGTTCCCGTCATCGTGCGGACGAGTTCGAGGCTTTCGCGCGTCGCGGCGTCGATCGCCATGCGGTCCGACGCGCGGTGGCGCACCGGCGGCTGGAGAAAGGTCGGGCTGCCGGTCCCGACATGGTCGAGATAGGCGAGGAGCGCCCCCATCGCGGCAATTTCGCCGCGCGAAAACTGGCCGAAACCGTCGAGCGTCCGGACACCGTAAAAAGCCTCGATCCGCTTTTGCGCGCCGGTGCTGGAAAAATCCGCCGCCGGGCGGTGCACAACCTGCCGCGCCGACGAGACAGGCAAATCTTCGGCGCTTTCGCTGAGCAGCAGTTCGGACGGCGCCAGCCGCGCGAGTTCGGCATCGACCGCTTCCGCGCGCACCGCCACGACCTCGAACCGCCCGGTCGAAATGTCGGCGGCGGCGATCGCCACTTCGCCCTCGCTGCCGATCTGCGCGAGCGCGGCGAGCCGGTTCGCGCTGCGTCCTTCGAGCAGGCTCTCCTCGGTCAGCGTGCCCGCGGTGACGAAGCGGACGATGTCGCGCGCGACGAGCGCCTTCGACCCGCCGCGCGCCTTGGCCTCGGCAGGGGTTTCGACCTGCTCGGCGATCGCGACGCGGTGGCCCGCGCGAATGAGGCGGGCGAGATAGGCTTCGGCGGCGTGCACCGGCACGCCGCACATCGGCACCGGCTGTCCGCCATGTTCGCCGCGCGAGGTGAGCGCGATGTCGAGTGTCGAGGCCGCCGCCTTGGCATCGTCGAAGAACAGCTCGAAAAAATCGCCCATGCGATAGAAGAGCAGGCAGTCGCCCGCCTTGCCCTTCAGCGCCCAATACTGCGCCATCATCGGCGTTGCGGCGGACGCAGCGGGGTTGCTGTTCGCGGGTTTGGGAGCGGCGGCAGGCATCGGACCCTGCTTAGTGACTGGGCGCGGCATGGCAAGGTCGGGGTGGGGGATGCGGGCGGAATGGCCGCTTTGGGGTGGGAAGCGGACGTTCAATAGACCATCACCCCCGCAAAAGCCGGGGGGCAACGTCTGGGCTCGCCCGGTAACATTGGCGGTTACAATCGCCGCCGGTGACGTTAGGGAATGGGCTCGGGCGCGCGTCGGGCGAATTCAACCAAGGGGAACAGCGATGGACAGCGGCAGCAAGGTGCAGTTTTCGGACCGCGAGGCTCTGCTCTACCATGAATATGGGCGGCCCGGGAAAATCGAGATTGTCGCGTCGAAGCCGATGGCGACGCAGCGCGACCTGAGCCTTGCCTATTCGCCCGGCGTCGCTGTCCCGGTGAAGGCGATCGCCGCCGATCCCGCGACGGCCTATGACTATACGATCAAGGGCAATCTGGTCGCGGTGATTTCGAACGGCACCGCGATCCTCGGCCTTGGCAACCTCGGCGCGCTCGCCTCGAAGCCGGTGATGGAGGGCAAGGCGGTGCTGTTCAAGCGCTTTGCCGACGTCGATTCGATCGACCTCGAGGTCGACACCGAAGACCCGCAGCGCTTCATCGAGGCGGTCGAGCTGCTTGCGCCAAGCTTTGGCGGCGTCAACCTGGAAGATATTGCCGCGCCAAATTGCTTCATCATCGAGCAGGCGCTGAAGGAAAAGATGAACATCCCGGTGTTCCATGACGACCAGCATGGCACCGCGATCATCACCGCGGCGGGGCTGATCAACGCCTGTTACCTGACCGGCCGCGACCTTTCGACGGTGAAGGTCGTCGTCAACGGCGCCGGCGCCGCGGCGATCGCCTGCACCGCACTTATCAAGGCGATGGGCGTGCGGCACGAAAATGTCATCATGTGCGACCGCAAGGGGACCATTTATCAGGGCCGCACCGACGGCATGGATCAGTGGAAATCGGCGCATGCCGTCCCGACCGAGGCGCGCGACCTGACCGAGGCGCTCGTCGGTGCCGACGTGTTCCTGGGGCTGTCGGCCGCCGGCGCGCTGAAGCCCGCGATGGTCAAGGACATGGCGCCTGCGCCGATCATCTTTGCGATGGCGAATCCCGATCCCGAAATCTCGCCGCCAGATGCCCGTGCAGCAAGACCCGATGCGATCATCGCGACGGGGCGGTCGGATTATCCGAACCAGGTCAACAATGTCCTGTGCTTCCCCTTCATCTTCCGCGGCGCGCTCGACGTCCATGCGACCGCGATCAACGAGGAGATGAAGATCGCCGCGGCCTATGCGATCGCCGACCTTGCGCGCCAGCAGGTGCCCGAAGAAGTCGCCGCGGCCTATGGCGGACGCGCGTCGAGTTTTGGCCCCGAATATATCATCCCCTCCCCCTTCGACCCGCGGCTGATGGAGATCGTCCCCGCCGCGGTTGCCAAGGCGGCGATGGAGACGGGCGTCGCGCAGCGGCCGATCGAAAATCTCGACGCCTATCGCACGAGCCTGCGCGCGCGGCTCAACCCGACGACGTCGGTGCTGACGCTCGCCTATGAAGCGGCGCGCGCCAATCCCAAGCGCGTGGTGTTTGCCGAGGGCGAGGAAGAAGTGGTGCTGCGCGCCGCGATCCAGTTCCGCGACGGCGGCTATGGCATCCCGGTGCTCGTCGGGCGCGAGGGGCTGCGCGACAAGCTGAAGGAAATGGGGGTCGCCGACCCCGACAGCTACGAAGTGCACAACAGCGTCAATTCGCCGCATGTGCCGCAGATGGTCGAGATTTTGTACGAGCGGCTGCAACGCCGCGGCTACCTTCGCCGCGACGTCGAGCGGATGGTCAACCGCGACCGCAACATCTTTGGCTCGCTGATGCTGAAGATGGGGCTCGCCGATGCGATGATCACCGGGGTTACCCGCACCTATTCGCAGACGATGCGCGAAGTGCGGCGGGTGATCGACCATGCCGAGGGCAAGACCGCGTTCGGCATTCATGTGCTGGTTGGCCAGCATCAGACGATCTTTATGTCCGATACGACAGTGAACGAGCGGCCGAGCGCCGAAATGCTGGCCGATATCGCCGAGCGCACCGCGCAAGTCGCGCGGCGGATGGGACATGAGCCGCGCGTCGCCTTCCTGTCTTATTCGACCTTCGGCAATCCGCCGGGCAGCTGGCTCGACAATATCCGCGACGCGGTCGCGATCCTCGACGCGCGCAAACCCGGGTTTGAATATGAAGGCGAAATGTCGCCCGATGTCGCGCTCAACCCCAAGGTTATGGCGAATTATCCCTTCTGCCGCCTGTCGGGCCCGGCGAATGTGCTGGTCATGCCGGGGCTGCAATCGGGCAATCTGTCGGCAAAGCTGCTGCGCGAGCTGGGCGGCAGCGCGGTGATCGGGCCGATGCTGGTCGGGATGGAGCATCCGGTCCAGGTCGCGACGATGGCATCGCCCGCGTCGGATCTGGTGACGCTGGCGGTGCTGGCGGCGGGCGGGATCGCACAGTAGTTTCTAATGATCCTCCCTGTGGCACAGCCATGGGGAGGTGTCAGCGCCAAGCGCTGACGGAGGGGCGATGGCGCACTGGCCGCGGCCCCTCCACCATCGGCCGCGCCGACGGTCCCCCTCCCCATCGCTTCGCGACAGGGAGGATTAACGCATAAGCCTACTGCCCGCTCGGCGCGCCCGCGCCCGGGGCGCCGACCGCGCCGATATTGCCGAAGATATCTTCAAAGAAACTGCGCTGGCGGCCCAGCGTCGGCGTCTTGTCACCCGACGGATTGAGGCGGCTGACCAGTTCGAGCCCGGTGCGATCGACCGCCGCAACATTGCCCGCCGCGTCGAAGCGGATACGCAGCACCTGCTGGTTCACGGGGCGCGGCTTGGCAAAGGCGAGCTGGCGCGTTTCGCGCGAGACATAATAATATTCGTTGGTGCCGAACTGGCCGACAAAAGTCGGGCGGCCCAGCGTTCTTTCCACCGATTCGCGGTTATCGACGCCCGCAGTGACCGAGTCGGTCAGCAGGGGATCGACAACATAGCCCTGCCGCCCCTTGAGCTGCGAGCAGCCGCTGGTGGCGACCGCGACGAGCAGGCCAAGGGCGAGAAGGCGCGCGCGCGGGGCGGCGGGCGAAAGGCTGAAATTCGACATCATTATCTCCGTTGCGCCGGATCGCCGCAATCCGGCGGTCGGCGCGCGCTCTCGCGCCTCTTAACCGCAAGCGGACGGGACGCACAAGCGGCTTGTAGCGCCGCCAAGCTTGCCAGAAGCTGACCGGCGCGGCGGACCGGTGCCTCTTTTCGGCAGCGCCAATTGCGCCTAAGCGGTGGGCATGTTTTCGCTCCGCAATCTTTTCCGCCCGCAACCCGATCCGCGCGAGGCGCGCCGACCGCTGTGGAACGCCGTCGTCGCCACCGCGCGCGCGCCGCACTGGTATGCTGCAGGCGGTGTTCCAGACACGCTTGACGGCCGGTTCGATATGGTCAGCCTGGTGCTGGCGCTGGTCCTCCACCGGATCGACGACGACCCCGCGCATGCGCGTGCCGGCGTCGAGCTGACCGAATTGTTCGTCACCGACATGGACGGCCAGATGCGTCAGATCGGGTTCGGCGACATGGTCGTCGGCAAACAGATCGGTCGCATGGTCGGCGCACTGGGCGGGCGACTCGGTGTCTACCGCGCCGCCGACGGATCGGACGAACTGCGCGCGGCACTGGTCCGCAACCTGTGGCGCGGCAACGAACCCGATGCCGCGGGGCTGGCGCACGTCATGGCCGAGGTGGCGAAATTGCGGGCCGCGTTGGCTGCGACGCCGGTGGCCGAGCTGGTCGTCGCCGATCGGTTGGGCGGAGTCGCAGAGTGAGCGCGGCGCCCGAATTTTCGCTGATCCTGACACTGGCCGACGCGGCGCAAGGGCGTGCCGTGGCGGTCGAGGCCGACGCCGAAGCGCGGGCGCGGATCGCGCAGCGGCTGGCGCTGATCACGGTCGATCGCTTTGTCGTTACTGCCGAAATCCGCACCGTGGCGGGTGGGATCGGCGCCAAGGGGGCAGTGGATGCCGCCATTGTCCAGCCGTGCGCGGCGACGGGGCTGCCGGTTCCGGCGACGCTCAGCGAGCCGTTCGACTTGCGATTCCTGCGCGATATCGACGCACCGGTCGATGCGGACGAAGAAATCGAGATCAGCAGCGAGGATTGCGACCTGCTGCCGCTGGAGGGCGATCGCATCGATCTGGGCGAAGCGGCGGTGCAAACGCTGTCGCTTGCGCTTGATCCTTTTCCCCGTCACCCCAATGCCGACCGCATCCTCGCCGAAAAGGGCGTGCTGAGCGAAGATGCGGCGGGGCCTTTTGCGGCGCTGGCGAAGCTCCGCGGGAAACCCGGCAATTAAATCAGTCGGGCGTCGCCGAATCATCCTTTGCCAGATCGGCGGCGACAGAATCGAGCCCGGCTTCCTTGGCGGGCGTCGCTTGCCCCGCCGCCGCTTCGTCACGCGAAGCCGGCAAAGCACCGCCGAGCGCCGCAGCAAGGCCGGCAAGCTGTTCGCCGATCACCGCGTCGACCGCCGGAGCGATGTCGGCGACCTTGAAGCGCATATAGCCGCCGACGACATAGTCGAACCGCAATGCACTGCCCGTCGGCGTTTCCTTGATCTGGATGGTCAGCGTACCGGTCACGGCCTCGCCCTGGAGCGGCCCGAAGGCGCCCGACAGACGCAGCATCTGGCCGGGCTTCGAGAACAGGACGCGGGCGTGCTGAACGCTGCCGACCCCCGCGCCGCCATCGGGCAGCTTTTCGCAAAAACAGCCCCCTGCCTGCGAATCGAGCCAGAAATTCGCCGCATCGCCCGACCAGCTATGGTCCTTCGACCACCATTTGTCGGGCGTGCGGAGCATTTTCCATACATCGGCGGGGGTCGCCGCAACCTGCGCGGTGTGCGCGACAGTGAACCCCGCGTCGCTCTGGTCGATAACCTTGGCGTGCGCCGCGGGCGCCAGGGTCAGCGCCGCAACGGCTGAAACTGCACCCGCGCATATTGAGTTGAAATTCATGACCGGTCCCCCGCTTGCCGCAACCAGGCTTCGTCGATGCGAGCGAAACGAAGCAGTCCAGGGCGGCATTGCACCGGTCTGGATTGCCACGGGCCTGCGGCCCTCGCAATGACGATTAAGCGTGGGCGCTAGCCAGCAGGCGCGAGGACGGCCTCGATCGCGTCGTTGACCTGGTCGATCGGCGCCATGCCATCGACACGCGTGACAATACCACGCGCGTCGTAGATCGGCAGGATCGGCGCGGTCTTGGCGCGATATTCGGCCATGCGGGTGCGCACCGTTTCCTCGTTATCGTCGGGGCGGCGCTTGAATTCGGTGCTGCTGCAAACGTCGCAAACATTCTCCACCTTCGGGAGCTTGTAGCGGTCGTGATAGCCCGCGCCACAGCTGGCGCAGGAAAAGCGCCCAGTGATGCGATCGACCAGCGCGTCTTCCTCGACCAGCAGTTCAATGACGTGATCGAGCTTGCGACCACGCTCGCCAAGAATGATGTCGAGCGCGTCGGCCTGCGCCGCGGTGCGCGGATAGCCGTCGAAGATCACCGAAACGTCGGCGCCAAGCTGGTCGAGCCGTTCGCCGATCAGGCCCGAGACAATGTCGTCGGAGACGAGCTCGCCCGCGTCCATCACCGCCTTGGCCTGGACGCCGATCGGAGTACCTGCCTTGACCGCGGCGCGCAGCATGTCGCCGGTCGACAGCTGGACCATGCCATGCTCGTCCTCGAGCCTTGAAGCCTGCGTACCCTTGCCCGCCCCCGGCGGTCCGAGCAAAATGATGTTCAGCGTCATGGAAGCCCCTGTTGCCTCAACCCGTGTCGCGGTTGCCGTAGCGGGGCGATCAGCGCCGCGCAACGCCGCCCTTCAACTTGGCCTTTTTGATGAGGTCGCCATATTGGTGCGCCAGCATATGGCTCTGGATCTGGCTGATCGTATCGATCGTCACATTGACGACGATGAGCAGGCTGGTGCCGCCGAGCGCAAAGGGCAGGCCCGAACTGGCGATGAAATATTCGGGGACAAGACAGATGGCTGCCAGATAGGCGGCGCCGATCACGGTAATGCGCGTCAGCACGAAATCGAGGTAGGTCGCGGTATTCTTGCCCGGGCGGATGCCGGGAATGAAACCGTTCTGGCGCTTCAGATTGTCGGCGGTTTCTTCGGGATTGAAAACGACCGCGACGTAGAAGAAGCAGAAGAAGATGATTCCGGCGGCATAGAGCGCCATGTACAGCGGCTGGCCGTGCGCGAGATACTGGTTGAGCGTGATCAGGAAATCGCCGGTCGCGG
>JAHCKJ010000100.1 GCA_026125835.1 Sphingopyxis sp. | reverse complement strand
AAGGCCGACCTGCCGGTCGCCCAGGAACGTGCCGAGCATCAAGGTGACGAGCGCGCCGATCGTCAGGATCAGTTCGGGCCAGATGAGGGCAAGATCGGCGGTCATTGCACGCCTCCTGCATGGGCGGTGCCATGTGCTGCTTCACCATGCGCGGCGGCGGGCTTCGGCTTGCCGACGGCCAGACGCGCGTCGCCGTCAGGTTTCGCGGGGGCGAGGCGGGCGACCACCGTCGTCACATCGCCGCGCATCGGCGCGAGGAAGCTTTCGGGATAGACGCCCATCCACAGCGCCACGGCGGCGAGCGGCGCCATGACCGCCCATTCGCGGGGGTTGAGGTCGGGCATCGCCTTCACATCGTCCTTGATGAGTTCGCCGAACACGACGCGGCGGTAGAGATAGAGCATGTACGCGGCGCCGAGGATGATGCCGGTGGTACAGACGAAAGCGACGACGCTGGAGGCCTCGTAAATACCGAGCAGGCTCAGGAACTCGCCGACGAAACCGCTCGTCCCCGGCAGGCCGATCGACGCCATGGTGAACAGCATGAAGAACAGCGCATAGGCCGGCATGTTCACCGCCAAGCCGCCGTAACGGTCGATCTCGCGCGTATGGAGCCGGTCATAGATCACGCCGACGCAGAAGAACAGCGCCGCCGAAACGACGCCGTGGCTGAGCATGATGATCAGCGCACCCTCGATCCCCTGCTGGTTGAACGCAAAGAGACCCGCAGTGACGATCGCCATATGCGCGACCGACGAATAGGCAATCAGCTTTTTCATGTCGCTCTGCACCAGCGCGACGAGGCTGGTATAGACCACCGCCACCATCGACAGGCCGAAGACCAGCCACATCAGCTGCGCCGACGCGTCGGGAAACATCGGCATCATGAAGCGCAGGAAGCCATAGGCACCAAGCTTCAGGAGCACGCCCGCAAGGATCATCGACCCCGCGGTCGGCGCCTGCACATGCGCATCGGGCAGCCAGGTGTGGACGGGCCACATCGGCATCTTGACCGCAAGGCTGGCGAAGAAGGCGAGCCAGAGCCACGTCTGCATCCCCGCCGGGAAGTCGTAATTGAGCAGCGTCGGAATGTCGGTCGTGCCCGCTTCCATGATCATCGCGATCATCGCGATCAGCATGAGCACCGACCCCAGCAGCGTGTAGAGGAAGAATTTGAACGCGGCATATTTGCGGTTCGCGCCGCCCCAGATGCCGATGATAAAATACATCGGGATCAGGCCAGCCTCGAAGAAAATGTAGAACAGCAACAGATCCTGCGCCATGAAGACGCCGATCATGATCGTTTCCATGATCAGGAACATCGCCATGTAGAGGCCGACGCGTTCCTTGATCGCGTCCCAGCTGGCAAGGATGCACAGCGGCATCAGGAACACGCTGAGCATGATCAGCATCAAGGCCATGCCGTCGATGCCGAGTGCCCAGCTGAACCGCCCGAACAGGTCGGCGCGTTCGGTAAACTGCCACTGCGCGCCGCCGATGTCGAAATTCGCCCACAGGATACAGCCGAGCACAAAGGTCGCCAGCGTCGCGCCGAGCGCGATGAAACGCGCGGTGCGGTCGCTGGCGAACAGGCAGGCGATGGCGGCGATGGTGGGCACCGCCAGCATCAACGAAAGGATCGGAAAGCCGCTCACAGGAATTTCACCATGGCCCAGCTGGCAAGGCCGACAAGCCCGAGCAGCATCACAAACGCATATCCATAAACATAACCCGATTGCAGCCGCACCGCGAGCCGCGTGCCGCCCTGGACAAGCGCCGCCGCGCCATCGGGACCGAAGCGGTCGATGGTCTGCTCGTCACCACGCTTCCAGAAGAAGCGGCCGATGGCAAAAGCGGGCTTCACGAACAGCACGTTGTACAACTCGTCGAAATACCATTTGTTGTAGAGGAACTGGTGAAGCAGCTTGAACTGCGCCACGAAGCGCGCGGGCAAGGCGGTGTTGCGGATATAGCTGTTCCACGCGAGGAACAGCCCGATCGCCATCACCGCGAACGGGGTCCATTTCACCCACAGCGGCACTTCGTGCGCCAGGTGCATCAACTCCGCATCATAGGCGAGCATGCTGCCGTTCCAGAATGCCAGCCCCGTTTCGGGGTAGATGAACTGATATTTGAACGCATAACCCGCGAACACCGCACCGATCGACAGGACAATCAGCGGGATCAGCATGGTCAGCGGGCTTTCGTGCGGATGGTAACCCGCCGTGCCGTCGCTGGCCCCGCCATGACCGTGATCGTCGTGCGCACCATGCGCGTGATCGCCATGCCCGTGATCGTCATGCACCGCATGCTGGATATGCTCGCTCTGTTCCCAGCGCGGCTTGCCATAGAAAGTCAGGAAGACGAGGCGCCACGAATAGAAGCTGGTGAGCAAGGCGGCAAAGATGCCGACCCAGAAGGCGACTACGCCGCCGCCGCCCGCGGCAAAGGCCGCTTCGAGGATGCCGTCCTTCGAATGGAAACCCGCAAAGCCCGCGACGCCCGCGATACCAACGCCGGTGATCGCCAGCGTCCCCGCCATCATCGCCCAATAGGTGATCGGAATATGTTTCCTGAGGCCGCCATAATAGCGCATGTCCTGTTCATGGTGCATCGCATGAATCACCGACCCCGCGCCAAGGAATAGGAGAGCCTTGAAGAATGCGTGCGTGAACAGGTGGAACATCGCCGCGCCATAGGCGCCAACGCCCGCGGCAAAGAACATATAACCGAGCTGCGAACAGGTCGAATAGGCGATGACGCGCTTGATGTCCCATTGCGTCGTGCCGACAGTCGCGGCGAACAGGCAGGTCGCGGCGCCGACGAAGGTAACGACACCCAATGCGACCTCGCTCGTTTCGAACATCGGCGACAGGCGGCACACCATGAACACGCCCGCGGTAACCATCGTCGCGGCGTGGATCAGTGCCGACACCGGCGTCGGGCCTTCCATCGCGTCGGGAAGCCAGGTGTGCAGGCCAAGCTGCGCCGACTTGCCCATCGCGCCGATGAACAGGAGCAGGCAGAGGATCGTCATCGTGTCGAGGCGCATCCCCATGAAGGTGATCGTCGAACCCGCCATGCCCGGCGCGGCTTCAAGAATTTCGGGGATCGACACGGTGCCGAACACAAGGAAGGTGCCGAAAATGCCGAGCATGAAGCCCAGATCGCCGACGCGGTTGACGACGAAAGCCTTGATCGCTGCGGCGTTGGCGCTGGGTTTCTTGTACCAGAAACCGATGAGCAGATAGGAGGCAAGCCCGACGCCTTCCCAGCCGAAGAACATCTGGACCAGATTGTTCGCTGTCACCAGCATCAGCATCGCAAATGTGAAGAGCGAGAGATAGGCGAAGAAGCGCGGTTGGTCCGGGTCCTCCTCCATATAGCCCCAGCTATACAGATGGACGAGCGCCGACACCGTCGTGATGACGACAAGCATCACCGCGGTCAGCGTGTCGACGCGCAGCTCCCAGTTGAACTGCAGCGCGCCCGACGACACCCAATGCAGCACGGTGACGACTTCGGCCTCGCCCGTGCCGAACACGAACGAGAGGAAGATCGGCCAGCTGAGCGCGCAGCTGGTGAACAGCGCGCCCGTGGTGACGAGCTTGGCCGCGAACGGCCCGATGGCCCGCTGGCCCAGCCCTGCGACAAGCGCCGCGAGCAGCGGCAGGAAAACGATCGCCTGAATCACCGGCTTACCCCTTCATCCGGTTGGCGTCATCGACCGCGATGGTGCCGCGGCCGCGGAAATAGATCACAAGAATGGCGAGCCCGATCGCGGCCTCGCCCGCGGCGACGGTCAGCACGAACATCGAAAAAACCTGTCCGACCAGATCGTTCAGCGCCGCGCTGAACGCGACAAGGTTGATGTTCACCGCGAGCAGGATCAGCTCGATCGCCATCAGGATGACGATGATATTCTTGCGGTTGATAAAGATGCCAAGCACGCCCAGCGTGAAAAGCACCGCCGAAACGGCGAGATAGTGCCCGACCGAAATCACAGCTCAACCCCCTGCCCGCTTCCCGGATCGACCAGCCGCGTCGCATCGCCCGGACGGCGCCGGGTCTGTGCCGAAACATTCTGGACGCGCACACCGCCGCGTTCGCGGTGCGTCAGCACAATGGCGCCGATCATTGCGACGAGCAGCACCAAGCCGGCGGCCTCGAACAGAAAGATATATTTTGTGTAGAGCAACTCCCCAAGCTGTTCGATATTGCTCTTGTCGGTCACCACCGGCGCGGCCCGCGCGGCAAGATCGACCCCGCCGGCATTCCAGGCACCGACGGCAAAGATCAGCTCGGCCGCCAGGATGACCGCAACCAATGCGCCGAGCGGCAGGTAGCGCACAAATCCGGCGCGCAGCTCGGCGAAATCGATGTTCAGCATCATCACGATGAACAGGAACAGCACCGCGACCGCGCCGACATAGACGATGACGAGCAGCATCGCGATAAACTCGGCGCCCGCGAGCAGCATCAACCCCGCCGCGTTGAAGAAGGCGAGGATCAGCCACATGACGCTGTGGACCGGATTGCGCGCGAAAATCACCATCGCCGCAGAGGCGATGACGATGGTCGCGAACAGGTAAAAGGCGATAAGCTGGATCATCTGCGCGCGCCCTTATCGATAGGGCGCGTCGGCGGCAAGGTTGGCCGCAATCGCGCGCTCCCATTTGTCGCCGTTGGCGAGCAGCTTGGCCTTGTCGTAGAGCAGCTCCTCGCGCGTTTCGGTCGCAAATTCAAAGTTCGGCCCCTCGACAATCGCATCGACCGGGCACGCTTCCTGGCAAAAGCCGCAATAGATGCACTTGGTCATGTCGATGTCGTAGCGCGTCGTGCGCCGCGAGCCGTCATCGCGCGGTTCGGCCTCGATCGTGATCGCCTGCGCCGGACACACAGCCTCGCACAGCTTGCACGCGATGCAGCGTTCCTCGCCGTTGGGATAACGGCGCAGCGCATGCTCGCCGCGGAAACGCGGGCTCAGCGGGTTCTTCTCGAACGGATAGTTGATCGTCGCCTTCGGCTTGAAGAAATATCTGAGCGTGAGGGCGTGCGCCTTCACAAACTCCCACAGGGTGAAGCTTTTGACGAGATGGGCTATGTTACTCATGAATACCTCGTCAGCATCAGCCAGCCGGAAATCAGCACGATCCAGATCAGCGAGATTGGCAAGAAGACCTTCCAACCGAGCCGCATCAGCTGGTCATAGCGGTAGCGCGGGACGGTTGCCTTGACCCAGCTGAAGACGAAGAAGAAGAACAGGATCTTCGCGAACAGCCAGATGATGCCCGGAACGGCATAGAGCGGCGCCCAGTCGATCGGGGGCAGCCAGCCGCCCCAGAACAGGATGGCGTTCAGCGTCGCCATCAACAGCACATTGGCATATTCGCCGAGCCAGAACAGCGCGAAGGCCATCGAGCTATATTCGGTCTGGTAACCCGCCACGAGTTCGCTTTCGGCCTCGGTCAGGTCGAACGGCGCGCGCGCGGTTTCGGCGAGGCTGGCGATCAGGAAGATCACCGCGATAGGAAAGAGCAGCAGGTTGAAACCGAACGCGTTGACGATGCCCAGCCCATGCCCCTGCTGCGCCTTGATAATTTCGTTGAGGTTAAAGCTGTCGGCGTAGAGCACGACGCAGACCAGGATGAAGCCGATCGAGACTTCATAGGAAATCATCTGCGCCGCCGCACGCATCGCCGAAAAGAAGGGATATTTCGAGTTCGAGGCCCAGCCCGACAATACGACCCCGTAAACGCCAAGCGACGACACGGCGAGAATATAGAGCAGCCCGACGTTGATGTCGGCGAGCACCGCACCCGAATTGAACGGGATCACCGCCCACGCCATCAACGCCACGGTGAAGGTGATGATCGGCGCGATCAGGAACAGCCCGCGATTGGCGCCCGACGGGATGATCGTTTCCTGGAGAAATACTTTGAGTCCGTCGGCGAACGACTGGAGCAGGCCGAAGGGGCCGACGACGTTCGGGCCGCGGCGCAGCGCGATCGCCGCCCAGATCTTGCGGTCGGCATAGATGATCATCGCGACCGCGAGCATCAGCGGCAGCGCGATCAGCAGGATGCCGCAAATCGTTGCAACGCCCCACGCCCAGTTCGGGTCCATGCCCCAGGAAATGAAGGTCTCGGTCATTTCTTCACGCCGTCCTGGTTGCGCCAGCCGTTATGCGGGCCGGGCTTGTCCGACGTGCCCTTGGGGTTGAAGCCCCGCCAGACCGAATAGCCCATCCCGACGAACAGGATCGACGCAATCGCATGCACCGGGGTCATTCCGCGGCCTCCGCAAAATCCACGCCATGCACCAGCTCTTCCGAGCAGCGCTGCATCGTCGGCGACGCGCGGCAGATGGCGTTGGTGAGGTAGAAATCCTTGATCGGCGACGGGATCGCGCGCGCTTCGGGCTTCGCGGGCAGCTTGGGCACCGTCCAGCCATAGTCGGCGATGCCTTCGACACCGAGCGCCGGAACCGCCGCGATCATCGCCGCGCGGCACTCGTCGAAGCTGTCGAAGCCGATATCCACGCCGAGCGCATCGGCGAGCGCACGGAATATGCTCCAATCCTCGCGCGCGTCACCTGGCGCGAACACCGCCTTCTCGCTGCGCTGGACGCGGCCCTCGGTGTTGACCGTCGTGAAGTCCTTTTCGGTCCACGCGGCCGCGGGCAGGATGACATCAGCGGCGTGCGCACCCTTGTCGCCATGGTGGCCCACATAGACTTTGAACGTCTTGGCAAAGGCAGAAAAATCGACCTCGTCGGCGCCGAGGAAGAAAGCCAGCTTCGGCTTCGCCGCAATCACATCCTTGATCCCGCCGGGCAGGCCGTAGCCGAGCATCAGCGAACCCATGCGCGCGGCCGAGAAATGCACGACGTTGAAGCCGTTCCAGCCCTCTCTCACCGCGTTCACCGCCTTGGCGAGCGCGAGGCCCGCGCCGTGGACACCGGGCACCGAGAGGGCGCCACCGCCGAAGACCAGCATCGGCCGCTCGGCGCCCTTCAGCGCGTCGGCGACATGCTTCGGCAACTTGGCGACCAGCGACGCATCGTCGCCCAGCCACTCGGTCTTGTAGGTGAGATCGACCTCGGGCCCGATCGCAAAAACCTTCGCGCCCTTCTTCCACACCGCCTTGCGGATGCGCGTGTTGATCAGCGGCGCTTCCCAGCGCAGGTTGGTGCCGACCAGCAGGATCACGTCGGCATTTTCGGCCTCGGCGATACCGGTGTTGAAATTGACCGCCGACAGGCTGGTGACATCATAGTCGAGCCCGGTCTGGCGCCCTTCGAGAAGCGTCGAGCCGAGCGCATTGACCAGCGCCTTGGCAGCAAACATTGTCTCGCAATCGACGAGGTCGCCCGCAATCGCCGCGACCGACGAACCGG
>JAHCKJ010000010.1 GCA_026125835.1 Sphingopyxis sp. | reverse complement strand
ATGAAGCAGCGTCAGCTTGCCGCCGGCCTCCTCGACCAGCGCCTGCCCGCCGGCAATCGCGTCGGGATCGCGGTCGCACGCGACGACCTCGGCGCCCGCGGCGAGCATCGCGCGGGTGTAGCCGCCGGCCCCGAAGGTCGCATCGACATGGCGCTCGCCCGGCACGATGGCGAGCGCGGCGATGACTTCGTCACGCAGGACGGGATCGTGGCGGGGATCGCAAGGGAAATCGGTCATTTGCGCCCCCTGCCCTTTGTCGCGTCCCACGATGCGGCCAGCCGCCGCAACACGGGATCGGCCTCGGCGCATTCGGCCAGCGTCGGCAGCCACCAGATTTCGAGACGGCGACCCGACCCGACAAATGCCGTCGCGCCGGCATCGCCGACGCGGTCGCGGTGGATAAAGCTGGGCAGGAAACGGCCGCTGTCGTCGAGCGTGTAAGGCTCGGTATAGCTGAAGCGTTTCTTGAACTCGGCATCCTCGTCGAAATCGAGGTTGCGTAATCGGGCGGTTTCGCGGTCGCGCTCGATCTCGCTGTTCAGCCGGTCATACTGGTCCTGGCCGTAAGCGACCAGGCAGGGCAGCTTTTCGTGAAAACCGACCCAGAGCACGCGCTGGCCGTCCGCAATGAGGGGCACATTGTTGCGGAACTGTGAAGGGACGGCGATGCGCCCCTTGCCATCGATCGCGGCGAAGCTGGTGCCCGCATATTGGCCGGGCGTCACAATCGCCATCGCTTTGCCCCCCGTATGCGCCACCGGGCAATAATTTCCCGTCCCCGGAATCGCTTGGATTCCAGCAGCTTCGGCTCAGGCGGAGATTGCCCCTCTCCGACTCCTGCCTACCAACTATGAATTGGGGTGAAAAGGGGAAATTTGGGGTGAAATAGGGAATCTGGCCCCAAATCAGCGCAAAACGAGCCGAATCGAAGCCGAAAGCGGTCGCGCCCGCGCCTTGCGGGGGTGAAATCGCGATATTTCGGGACCAAAAACGGTGGGCACGACTCGCCTCAGCGGGCGTCGCGGCGAATCCAGACCGGGTGGAACGGTGCGACTCCGGCACCCGGCCACAACCGCGCGGCCATCCAGGCCATCGTATCGGCGGGCCGCAGATGTTCGGCGCCGGCGACGGGAGGCGCCCATAAAGGCGCAAACAACAGGTCGGCGTCGCCCACCAGCCAGACCTCGCCCTTCCCGATCGGGCACCGGGCGACATGGCGATCGGCATAGTCGCGGCACGCGGCGGGCAGCCGCTCGAACCGCCCCGCGCTGGCGAGCAACAGTCGTGCCGCATCGACATCGGCGGCGACCAACATCGGCGCGTCGGGGTTCGCCGCGGCCAGGGTCACTCCCCAATGGTCAAGCAGCGGAGTCAGCAAACTCGTCACCGGCGGGTTGCGGGGATCGCCGATCGGGTGCGCTGCGGGCCAGCCCGACAGCGCGTCGGCCAGGATCACTGCCTTGCCGCCACCGCGCACAAAGCTGTCGATCGCCACCAGTTCCTGCGGCGCCAGCGCGCGCGGGTGCGCGAGCAGCAGTGTCCCGCCCGGCGGCGGCCCGCGATCGACGAGGCTGTCGACAAGCCGCAGCGGCCCCGCCGCTTCCAGACGGACCAGCGCCGGATCATCGGCGCGTTTCCCGGCGATGATCGCGGCCATATCGGCTTCGCCCGACCAACGCAGCGGCAGCCCGGTCAAAACCGTGGCCACTGACGCTCCCGGCGGCGCCAGCGCAGGCCGGTAAAGACGGCCGAGCAGAGCATGGCTAGCCGCGAACCAACCGGCTGCGACCAACGCGGCGGCCAGCCATGTCAGCATCCACCAGCGCGGACGCCGACACATCAGCAATTCGGCGAGCGCGCCGGCCGCAAGACCGCCCGCCGCGATCAACGCCAGTTGCAACCAGGCGAGCTGGCCCGCGAGCACCAGCCCCAGCGCCGCCTGCGCCAGCACGATAGCCGACGATGCGGCGATCAGCGTCCGCCGCCGCACGACGGCGTCATCGTGGCGGCACCATGCGGCCAGCAGCACCAGCGGCGGAAACAGCACCGGCAACGCCAATGCGGGATCGATCCGCCCCAATTGCGCCTGTCCGCCGCCCAGCCATGCGAGCAGCGTCGCCAGCAGGATCACCGGAACAGCGCGGCCCACCGGGCGGCGCCAGCCGGTCATCGCGGCGCCGACTGGCGCGCGCGCTGCAATTCGGGGTCGGGTTCCAGATCGGGCACGGTGGCGGTCGACGGCGCCGCCTGCGGCACCTTCACCGCGGTGCCGGGATTTTCCTCCTTCGATACCGGCTGGACCCCCAGCTCCTCCAGCGGCGCCTTGCCGGCCTTGGCGTCATCGCCCGGCATCTTGATCGCCGTGTCGGCAGCGGCGTCGTCCAGGGCGCGTTCTTGCGCGCGTTCGCCGATCAGTCCCGCCATGCCGACGAGCAACAGCACGGTCAGCACCCCCGCGATGCCGATCTGCAGCCGCCGCATCGAATCATTGATCGGGGCGGCGGTCGGCGCCACGGGTGGTGCATTCTTGTCGATCCGCATGCCGGTCATGCACCCGCCTCCGCCAGTCCCTTGCTCGCCAGCCACTCGGGGTTGTAGAGCGTCGACAGATAGCGAAACCCGCTGTCGCACAATATGGTTGCGATCCGCTTGCCCGGCCCCAATTGCCGCGCCAGCGCCATCGCCCCCGCGACATTGATCCCCGACGACAGGCCCAGGCACAGCCCTTCTTCGTCGAGCAGGCGGCGGATCACCGCCAACCCCTCGGCATCCGAAATGCGGAACTGGGTGTCGATCGGCGCGCCGTCAAGGTTCGCGGTGATGCGGTTCTGGCCGATCCCCTCGGCGACGCTGCTGCCCTCGGCCTTCAGCTCGCCGCACCGGTAATAATTATACAGGCCCGCGCCGTGCGGATCGGTCAGGGCAATAACGACGTCTGCATTCTTCGCCTTCAGCCCCAGCCCGGTCCCCGCGATCGTGCCGCCGGTCCCCGCGGCGCAGGTAAAACCGTCGATCCGCCCGTCCATCTGCGCCCAGATTTCCTCCGCCGTCCCCATCACATGCGATTTGCGGTTGGCGATATTGTCGAACTGGTTGGCCCAGATCGCATTTTCGGTTTCCTCGGCAATGCGGCGCGAGGTGTGGACGAAATGCCCGGGATTGGCGAAGGGCGCGGGCGGCACCAGCATCAGCTCGGCACCCAGCGCGCGGATCGTCGCCATCTTTTCGGCGCTCTGGTTGTCGGGCATGACGATGATCGTCTTGTATCCCAGGGCATTGGCGACCAACGCCAGTCCGATCCCGGTATTGCCCGCCGTCCCCTCGACGATCGTGCCGCCGGGGCGCAGGCTGCCGTTCGCCTCGGCATCGCGGACGATATAGAGCGCGGCGCGGTCCTTCACCGACCCGCCGGGGTTGGTATATTCGCACTTGCCCCAGATCTCGCAGCCGGTGGCTTCGCTCGGCCCCTTCAGCAGCACCAGCGGGGTGTTGCCGATCAGGTCGAGGCTGTTTGCAGCAATGGTCATGGCGATGATTTAGGGGGGCGCCCGCCGCCCCGCAAGACAGCTTCGCTTGGCCCCGCCAAGTCCGGCCTTTCTCGACCAACGGGCACTCTCCCCCGACAAACGGCCCGCGACGTCAGGCAGCGGGGGTTGTTATTGTGACAGTATATCATTACTGGACCCCGCACAGGTCGTTACAGAACAGGACTACTTCCCCATGCGTTTGCTTTGCTCCGCCGGATTCTCCCTCGCCATTTTCCTTGCCGCGCCGGCTTATGCCCAGGACCGCGCCTCTGCGGGAAGCGGCGATGACGTCCACACCGGTGACCCCATCATCGTCACCGCGCCCTATGTCCGCAGCCTCGACATCCTTGGCAATGTCACGGTGCTCGACGGCGACGAGCTGGCCCGCGACATCCGCGGCCAGATCGGCGACACGCTGACCCGCCAGGCCGGCGTGTCGGCGACCAGCTTTGCCCCCGGCGCCTCACGTCCGGTGCTCCGCGGCTTTTCGGGCGAGCGCGTCCGCGTGCTCACTGACGGCATCGGGTCGATCGACGTGTCGAACACCTCGGCCGACCACGCCGTCACCATCGATCCGCTGACCGTCGAGCGCGTTGAAATCCTGCGCGGTCCCGCGGTGCTGCTGTTCGGCAGCCAGGCGATCGGCGGCGCGGTCAACCTGTTCGACCGCCGCATTCCGCGCAAGGTGCCGACCGACCATGTCCATATCGACGCGCTCGGCGGCTATGCGACCGCCGCCAACGACCGCAACGCGGGCGCCTCGCTCGACGTCGCGCTGGCGCCGAACATTGTCGCGCATGTCGACGGCAGCTGGCGCAAGGCCGGCAACCTGCGCACCGGCGGCTTTGTCCACTCGGCCGATTTGCGCGCCGACCTTCTCCACGCCGCCGAGCACGAGGCGGAGGAAGGCCATGACGACGAAGCCGCCGAACTGACCGCGCTGGCGAACAGCCGCGGCAAGATTCCGAACACCGCCAGTGAAACCTGGACCGCCGCGGGCGGCCTGTCGTTGATCAACGAAGGCGGGCAACTCGGCATTTCGGTCAGCTATTATGACAGCAAATATGGCGTCCCCAGCCGCCCCGGATTTGAGCATCATCACGACGACGAGGATGAGGACGAAGACGATCATGACCACGAACATGGCGAGGGGCCGGTCACGATCGGCCTCAAGCAATGGCGCGCCGACCTGCGCGGCGAAGTCGAAATGGGCGACGGTTTCTTTGAAAAGCTGCGCATCCGCGCCGGTTTTGCCGATTACCAGCATACCGAATTCGAAGGCGACGAGGTTGGCACGGTCTTTACCAACAAGGGGATCGAGGGACGGCTCGAACTGGCGCAGAACGACCGCGGCGGGTGGCGCGGCGCCAGCGGCATCCAGTACAGCCACCGCGATTTCAACGCGATCGGCGCCGAAGCCTTCGTCCCGCGCAACCTGACCGACCAGTTCGCGCTGTTCACCTTGCAGGAATGGACGCTGGGTTCGCTCGGTATCGAGGCCGCGGCGCGCTATGAAACCACCGATGTGCGCGCACCCACGCTGGGCATTACGCGCAATTTCGATGCTTTTTCAGGCGCGCTCGGCGCAAATTATGAAATCGGCGAAAATGCCAAAATCGGCCTGTCGGTGGCCCGCGCGGTCCGCGCACCGTCGGCGGAGGAGCTGTTCTCGAACGGTCCGCATATCGCGACGCAGGCGTTCGAGGTGGGCGACGTCGACCTGAAGCGCGAAGCGAGCTGGGGCGCCGAAGCCTCGTTCAAACTGCGCACCGACGCCTTCAAGCTCAGCATCGCGGGCTATTACAACTGGTTCGACAATTTCATCTATTCCGAAGCGACCGGCGAGGAAGAGGACGAACTGCCGGTGTTCCAGTATTTCCAGCGCGACGCCCGCGTCTGGGGGTTCGAGGCCGAAGCCAGCGCGCGGCTGGCGCAGATCGGTGGTTTCAACATCGTCGCCGATGTCGTCGCCGACATGACGCGCGCCAAGGTCAAGGGCGGCGACCATATTCCCCGCATCCCGCCGCTGCGCATCCTCGGCGGGCTCGAGGCGCAGGGCGAGCGGATCGACGCGCGCGCCGAGGTCGAATGGACCGACGGCCAGAACCGCGTCGCCGCCTTTGAAACGCCGACCAAGGGTTTCACGCTGGTCAACGCCTCGATCAGCTGGCGGCCGCTCCCCGACGCGCGCAACCTGACGCTGTCGCTCGCCGCGAACAACATCTTCGACGTCGAGGCACGGCGCCATGCCAGCTTTACCAAGGATTATGTGCCGCTCGCCGGTCGCGATTTCCGCATCACCGCGCGCGCGAGTTTCTAAAATATCGTCGCCCCCGCACAGGCGGGGGCGACGATCATGTCAAAACGCCAGTTGCTTGCGCTTGTTCCAGTAAATTGACGTCGCGGCGGCATAGGCGCCGACCTTTTCCCACGCCTCGGACTCGACCGCCTCGATATCGACCCCGCTGTCGATATAGGCTTGGACGATCGCCATGATATGGTCCTCGTTCATCTCGCCCGACAAATCGGGATTGGCGCCGGCGGGGCCGAAATCCAGCGCCTTGTCGACGGTGGCGGGCGCCAGATTGAGGCGCGCCATGTCCCCCGCCAGCCATTCGCGCGCAATCCGGGCCAGGCTATAGTCGAAATAATCGCGCTTCTGCGCATCCGTCATCGCGTGCTGGGTGGCGCAGCCTTGGGCGATCGTCACCAGTTGCTGGAACAGCGCATCGCGGCTGGCATCGTCGCCCGCTCCCGCCATCGCCGCGCCGATCGCTGCTTTTTGCTCCGTCGGCACCTGCACCACCGCACAATCGAATTTCTCGCCCTCCTGTGCGGCGACGGTCGTCGGCAGGATGGCCGCAAACAGGGCGGCGCCTGCCATCAAAATTTTCATCATGTCCGATCCTTCCGTCGTCGCAGCGCGATTGCTTACGACAGCATGGCCATGCCGCCGTTCACATGCAATGTCTGTCCGGTGACATATCCGGCCTCTTTCGACGCCAGATAGACGACCGCGGCGGCAATGTCGCTGCCCTCGCCCATACGGCCCGCCGGTATGCGCTGGTTGAGCGCTTCTTTTTGCGCGTCGGGCAGATCGTCGGTCATCGCGGTGGCGATAAAGCCCGGCGCGACGCAGTTTGCGGTCACCCCGCGGCTCGCCAGCTCCTGCGCCAGCGCCTTGGTCATGCCGGTCACGCCCGCCTTTGACGCCGCATAATTGGCCTGCCCAGGGTTGCCCGTCGCGCCAACGACGCTGGTGATCGAAATGATCCGCCCGAACCGCGCCTTCATCATCGGCTTCGCCGCAGCGCGCGCGAGCCGGAAATTGGCCTCCAGGTTGATGCGGATGACGTCCATCCACTCCTCGTCCTTCATCCGCATGATCAGATTGTCGCGCGTTACCCCGGCATTGTTGACGAGGATGTCGAGCTTGCCGCCCAGCGCCTCGACCGCCGAAGGCACCAGCGCATCGACCGCCGCAGCATCGCCTAAGTTGCACGGCAAAGCGACATGATCGCCCCCCAGCGTATCGCGAAACGCGTTGAGCTTGTCGGCATTGGAACCCGACACCGCGAGCCGCGCGCCCTGCGCGCCGAGCGCCTGCGCGATGGCGGACCCGATACCCCCGCTAGCACCTGTGACAAGCGCGGTCATGCCGGTGAGATCGAACATCTGAATTTCTCCTGAAATCTTTGGATTAGAGCGTTTTGAGCAAAGCCTCGATGTCATCCATCGAAATCACGCTGATCGTCTCGACCTCGCCGTTCGCGCTGCGTTTCACCATCGGTGACAGCACCTTGCCGCCGAATTCGACGAATTGACCAACGCCGATGTCCTCCATTGCGCCGACGCTTTCGCGCCAGCGGACGCGGCCGGTCACTTGTTGCACCAGCAGGTCGCGGATCGTGTCGGCGTCGCTCACCGGGCTGGCGGTGACGTTCGCCACCACCGGCACCAGCGGCGCGGCGGGCCGGCTGGCGCCCAGCGCTTCGGCCATCGCGTCGGCGGCGGGCTGCATCAGCGGGCAGTGGAAGGGCGCCGATACGGGGAGCAATAAGCCGCGTTTGATGCCGAAGTCTTTCACCAGCGCGACCGCGCGCTCGACCGCGCCCTTGTGGCCCGAAATCACGACCTGCGACGGGTCATTGTCGTTGGCGACGGTGCAGACCTCGCCCTCCGCCGCCGCATCGGCAAGCTTCTGCGCCGTATCGATATCCGCGCCGAGCAGGGCCGCCATCGCGCCGACGCCCACGGGCACCGCCGCCTGCATCGCCTGTCCGCGCGTTTTGAGCAACCGCGCCGTCGTTGCGAGGTCAAAGGCGCCGGCGGCGCAGAGCGCGCTATATTCGCCCAGGCTGTGGCCTGCGACATAACCGGCCTTGGCCGACAGCGTCACGCCGCCCTCCTTTTCCAGCACGCGCAAGGTCGCGATCGCGTTCGCCATGATCGCGGGCTGGGCATTTTCGGTCAGCACCAGCCGGTCTTCCGGCCCTTCGGTCATCAGCTGGAACAGCTTCTGCCCCAGCGCGTCGTCGACCTCCTGAAACACCTCGCGCGCGGTCGGCGACGCGTCGGCGAGCGCCTTGCCCATGCCGACCGCCTGGCTGCCCTGACCCGGAAAGATGAATGCGCGCATATTGCGTCCCCTAGCGTGGTTTTGAATTGGGCCGCGCCTATTCGCTCACCCCGCGCGATGCAAGCCGAAGGGCACCACCTTGTTATCCGCATCATGGCCGATGTCGGCGCGGCCCAGAAAAGGAATGTCGCACCGCGCGCACCAACGCCGCGCGATGTCCTCGGCCTCCATCCCGAACGGCCGCTCATTCTCGCGGATGTCGCTCACCCGCCCCAGCCGCAACCCGGCCAGTCCGCGCGGGCCGAGGTAGCTGGCGACATGAAAAAAGGCGCGATCGAACGCATAAAGATATTCGCTGACCTCCTCGACCAGCAGCACATGCCCCGCCAGGTCGGGCTCCAGCGGGGTGCCGAGCAGCATCGACAGCGTCATCAGGTTGAACGCCGCATGGCGCGCGCCATGCTGCAATCCCGGCTCGCACGCCCCCGGATCGCGCGCGACCAGCCAGTCGAGCGCGCGCAGCACCGCCGCATCGCCGCCCTCGCGGCGAATATCGGCGACCATCGGTCCGTGCGCG
The DNA here is from genome assembly GCA_026125835.1 of Sphingopyxis sp. Taxonomy (GTDB): domain Bacteria; phylum Pseudomonadota; class Alphaproteobacteria; order Sphingomonadales; family Sphingomonadaceae; genus Sphingopyxis. The sequence continues at coordinate 12,628 of JAHCKJ010000010.1, read as the reverse complement.
ACATGGTCGAAGCCATCGCGATATAGCGTTCCCAGCAGATTGCCCTGATCCGAATAGCCCAGATACGCCTTGCCGCGCGCGACGTTGGTCATCGCCGCGACCGCATCCTCGGCGATCCGGCACGCCCCATAACCCCCGCGAGCGAACCAGACCGCATCGATGTCGGGGCGGTTCGCCATCTCGACGAGCGCCGCAAAGCGATGCCCGTCCTCGCCCGCGAAATGGCCGTGCACGGCGAAACACTGCTCGTCGAACACCAGCTCGACCCCGGGATAACCCAGACTGGCAAGCGCGCGCACCGCCTCGGCGTCGTCGGGCAATATGGGGGTGCTCGGGGCGACAATTCCGATGCGCAAACTCCGTCCCCCGCCTTGCCTTGCCAAACGTCCACCAAGCCCATAACGCGCCTCGATGACCGAAACCAAATCCTATTTCTTCTGCGGCATCGGCGGGTCGGGGATGTTGCCGCTGGCGATGATCGTCGCGGCGCGCGGGGCAAGGGTCGCAGGCTCGGACCGCAGCCGCGACCAGGGCCGCTCGCGCGACAAATTCGCCTGGCTCGAACGCCAGGGCGTTACCCTGTTCGCGCAGGACGGCAGCGGCATCGCCGCGGGGCAGACGCTGGTCGCCTCGGCCGCGGTCGAGGACAGCGTGCCCGACGTCGCCGCCGCCACCGCGCTCGGTCTGCCGCGCCTGACCCGCGCCGAACTCAACGCGGCGCTGTTCAATACCGCCGCGCAGGGGATCGGGATCGGCGGCACCAGCGGCAAGTCGACGGTCACCGCGATGACCGGCTGGATCCTCGACCGCGCGGGCCGAAATCCGACGGTGATGAACGGCGCCGTCATGCGCAACTATGCCACCGCCGACGCCCCCTTCGCCAGCGCCCGCGTCGGCGGCGACGCGCTCTATGTCAGCGAGGTCGACGAAAGCGACGGATCGATCGCGCTCTATCGCCCCGGCGTCGCGGTCGTCACCAACATCAGCCTTGACCACAAGAGCCTCGCCGAACTCCACGCGCTGTTCGGGGATTTCGTCGCCAGGGCGCGGATCGCGGTCGTCAACGCCGACGATCCCGAATCAAGCGCGCTGTTCAACGGCGACAATAATCTGCGCTTCGGCTTCGGCGATGGCGCCGCGATGCGCGGCAGCGATTTCGAGCCACTCCCCGACGGCTGCCGCTTCACGGTCGACTTCATGGCGACCCGTCACGATGTCCGGCTCAAGATGCCCGGGCGTCACAACGCCATGAATGCGCTCGCCGCGATCGCCGCGGCGCGTGCGCTCGGCATCCCGGTCGCGGCTTCGGTTGCCGCGCTCGCCAACTTCGCCGGCCTCGCCCGCCGTTATGAGGTGCTCGGCCAGGCGGGCGGCGTCACGGTGATCGACGATTTCGCCCACAACCCCGACAAGGTCGCCGCGACGCTGGCCGCCGTCGCCGAGCTGCCCGGCCGCGCCCTCATCTTTTTCCAGCCACACGGCTATGGCCCCCTGCGCCAGATGGGCAAGGAACTCGCGAACAGCTTCGCCAGCGGGATGCGCGACGGCGACAAACTCTTTGTCTGCGACCCCGTCTATTTCGGCGGCACCGTCGATCGCAGCATCGGCAGCGAGGCGCTGGTGGCCGAAACGCAAGCGGGCGGCGGCGACGCTGTCCATCTCACCACCCGCGCCAACTGCGGCGCCGCAATGCTCGACGAAGCGAAACCCGGCGACCGCATCCTCATCCTCGGCGCGCGCGACGACACGCTCACCGATTTCGGGCACGAACTGCTGGAAAAGCTCGCCCGCCGCGCTTGATTCTTTCGGGCGAATCTGTATAGGCGCGCTCATTCGGGGCGAGGCCTTGTGCCGTTCGCCCCGTTTGCTTTGCACCAATACGCAAAGCCGGACGACAGCCGGAGGGGTCTTGCGATTGGCGCAGGACCAGCGATCGGCCAAATCGAAGGAAGCGCATCATGCCGTTTTACGAGCATGTCTTTATCGCGCGTCAGGACCTGAGCCAGGCTCAGGTCGATGCGCTGGCGGAAACCGTCACCAACGTCATCGGCGAATATAAGGGCCAGGTTCACAAGACCGAAACCTGGGGCCTCAAGCAGCTCGCCTACAAGATTCAAAAGAACCGCAAGGGTCATTATGTGATGCTGTCGGCCGAAGTGTCGGGCGAAGCAATCGCAGAAATCGAGCGTCAGGCGGCGATCAACGAAGACATCATCCGCTGGATGACGATCAAGGTCGACGAACTCGAAAAGGGTCCGTCGGTGATGATGCGCAAGCAGGAACGTCGGGGCGGTCGCGGCGAACGTGGCGGTCGTGACCGCGACGGCGAAGAATAAGGAACAGCAAAATGGCACTACCCTTTTTCCGCCGCCGCAAGACCTGCCACTTCACCGCGAAGGATGCACCGGTCATTGATTACAAGGACGTCCGCCTGCTCCAGGGTTACCTGTCGGAGCGCGGCAAGATCGTCCCGTCGCGGATCACCGCGGTGTCCACCAAGAAGCAGCGCGAGCTGGCCAAGGCGATCAAGCGCGCCCGCCACATCGGCCTGCTCCCCTACATTGTGAAGTAAGGAGGGCAGCGTCATGGAAATCATCCTGCTCGAACGTATCGAGAAACTCGGCGGCATCGGCGACGTTGTCACCGTCAAGAACGGCTTTGCCCGCAACTATCTGCTCCCGAACAACAAGGCGCTTCGTGCCAACGACGCGAACCGCAAACTGTTCGAAGCGAACCGGGCCAAGATCGAGGCCGACAACGCCGAACGTCGTGGCGACGCCGAAGGCCGCGCCAAGGACATCGACGGCAAGCAGATCGTCCTGATCCGCCAGGCGTCGAACACCGGCCAGCATGGCTCGGTCGCTGTCCGCGACATCGTCGAGGCGCTGGCTGACGACGGCGTCCAGGGCGTCACCAAGGCAATGGTCGAGCTTGAGCGCCCGATCAAGTCGCTGGGTCTCGTCGACGTCAAGGTCAAGCTGCACCCCGAAGTCGTCGTGACCGTCGGCGTCAACGTCGCGCGCTCGCCCGACGAAGCCGAAATGCGAAACCAGGGCATCGACGTCATCACGCCGCCATGTTCGAGGAAGAACGAACTGCCGCCGCCGCGGTCACCTCGAACCCGACTAGCGAAGACGAATATGACGACGCCACGCCGCCGTCGGAAGCCGCTGGCGACGCGCCGGCCGCCGATGCGAACGACGCCGAAGCGGCCAAGGCCGACGAAGCCTGACGCTTCGCGGACGATAACCCGTCAAGCAAGGGCCGCGCCTCCCCCGGGAAGCGCGGCCCTTCTTCTTGCAGTCGAGCGTCGGGTGGCCACGATTGTGGACATAATATCCTCCCCATCGACTTTCGCGATGGGAGGATAGCAAAACATCCACGTCCTACCCAATTCCCGCCGCCCACTGCCCGACTGGATCGGATGCCAGGAAACGACCGGGAGCAGACCTTTATAGCATCGTCATCCTGAACTTGTTTCAGGATCCATGGCCTGTCGTTTCCTTCGGCCCAGCGTCACATTCAAGCTCAGACCATGGATGCTGAAGCGAGTTCAGCATGACGAACTTTTGGTGGCAGTTCCCCACCCCAAATCTGACTCGCACCACCCGTCCCGAACACCCGCTAGCGCCCGCAAAAACCCCGTTCACGCCGCCATGCGCGACCAGTTTGCGGCCTTCGCGCTTGGCCAGATACAGCGCCTTGTCGGCGCGCTGGAGCAGGTCTTCGGCGCTACCTTCGCCGACAAACACCGCCAGGCCGATGCTGACCGTCACCCTGGCACGTCGCCAGTCCGGCCATCGGCTTCGACCGCCTTGCGCACCCGTTCCGCCACCAGCTCCGCCGACCGCGCGCTGCGGCCCTGCAGGATGCACACAAATTCCTCGCCGCCGAACCGGCCGACCAGATCCTCGTCGCGCAGCGACGCCTTCGCGCGCTGGCCGACTCGCCGGATGACCGCGTCGCCCGCGGCGTGGCCGTGATTGTCGTTGATCTGCTTGAAATGGTCGATGTCGAATATCGCGACCGCCAGCGCGGCGCCATCGTGGCGGGCCGCGCGCAACGCCTCTTCCAGCATGGCCAATATATGCCGCCGGTTGGGCAGGCCGGTCAGCATGTCGGTGTTCGCCACCCGCTCGGCGGCGCTGCGGGCCGATTCCAAAATCCGCGCATTTTCAACCGTCTCGGTGACGTCCTGAACGGTCCCGAAAATGGCAGCCGCCTTGCCGCGGCGCCCCTTTTCGATCGACCCGTGCGATTTCACATGGCGGATTTCGCCGTCGGCGCGGCGGATGCGTCCCTGATAGACAAAGGGTTTGCCCGTCCGCACCGCCTCGGCCAGGACTTTCTGCACCTCGGCGCGGTCTTCGGGCAGATATTGCGCGACACTGTAATCGACATCGACGGGCATACCGGGTTGCAGACCGTGGACGCGATAGGTCTGGTCGGACCAGGTGATCGTCCATGTCTTCAGATCGACGCGCCAGTGGCCGACCAGCGCCGCCGCCTCCGCCTGCAACAACCACCGGTTGCTCTGCTCCAGCCGCTTGGCCAGGCGCCGCTGGACGACCATCATTGCCGCCAGCGGCAGCGCAACGAACAGCATCGTCACCAGATAGAATTGCAGGAACAGGATTTCGGCCTTTTGACCGGCGCCCATCGCCGCGATCGGGCCGTGTCCCTGCGCGGTCAACAGCGATGCGATCGCCGCCACGATCAGCATGCCCGCCGCCGCCCCGAACGGACCCAGCCGGTACGACGCGATGATGACCGCGACGCACGGCAGAAAGGTGACGGGATATGCCGATTGCGCGAACGAGATGCCGGTAACCAGCGCGGCCAGCACCATCAAAGCCACCGCCTCGACCTTCATTCGCGTTGGCACATTGCTGAGCGCGTTCAACCCGACCATCCGCGCCAGCATGACGATCGGCGGGGTGACGATCAGCATCCCCAGCGCCACCGTCGTCATCCACGACAGAAAGAAGTCGGCATTGTTGGCGGTCAGCGCCGTCGCCATGAAGGCGCTCGCCACGCTGGCGCTTAACGCCGCGACGCAAAAGCGCCCCACCGCGCGCGGCGCCATGAACGACATTTCGGCGCCCTCGAACCGCCGGACGAGTTGCAGGGCGATGACGGCTTCGACCGCATTGGCAACCGTATAGGCGGCGGCAACCGCTGCGCCGATCCCGGCCCCCATATTCGCAGCAATACTGGCGAGCGCCATGCCGGTGAACGCCGCAGCGCGCGCGCGTTCGGGCATCAGCAGCAACAGCGCCAGGAAATATCCGCTCGGCGGCCAGACGGCGGCGATATTGTCCGCGCCCTTGGTCGCATGAAGCGACAGGCTGGCCAGCAGGTAATAGCCCGTAGCGGTCAACAAGAACCAGAAGACCGCCTCGACTCGAGGGGACAATGACCGGGTCATGGCCCCAACTAGCCGAAAAGTGGGTAAGAAACCGCTAATTTATCGGCGCTGCCAATCTGCGGCTTCGCCGCGACGTCACTTGGTCAGGCAATGCCGCCAAAGGTCAGCCCGACAACCTCTTCGACCATCGCTTCGTCCCACTCCAGCCGCCGGTCGAGGATCAGCATCGCCAGCCCGTGGACCAGCGCCCACGCGTGCAATGCCGCGCGGTCGGGGTTCTCGACCCCCGGCAACGCCTCGCCGACCCCCGCGCGGAGCAAATTATAGGCAACTTCGCCGCCGTCGCCGCCGACATTGGCGTGGCGCGCCGACATCTGCCGCGTAAAGCTCAGCCGGAACAATGCGGGCTCGTCATGGGCAAAACGGACATAGGTCGTCCCCGTCGCCTTGAACCCGTTGCGTCCGCCTCCCGCCTTCAGCCACGCCTGCGCCTGTCGCGCGCCAAGCCGTCGCAGTCCCTCGTCGGCGAGCGCATCGAGCAGCGCTTCCTTGTCGGGGAAATGGCGGTAAAGCGCGGTTGCGCTGACCCCGACATCGCGCGCCAGCGCACGCAGCCCCAGCTCGCCGCCGTCGCCCGCTTCCAGCCGCTTCAGCCCCGCCGCGATCACCGCCGCGCGCAGGTCGCCATGATGATAGGCGCCCGCCGCCTTGGCCCCGTCGCCTTTTATGTTGACACTGTTATCTTGTTCGATCATGTTGGCACCGTAAACATTCCGAGTCGGCGGCGCAAGCCCGCCGGTGACAAGTTTGGCAACTTCCGCAGGGTGGAGGCTTCAATGATGATCTGGTCGGCCCTTGCCGCAACATTGGCCGTCGTCGTGGCTGTCGCCCATTCGATCATCAGCGAGCGCGTCATTCTGGTGCCGCTGTTTCGCGAGGCGGCGGGAGGCGTTTTGCAGGCGTCCGCGATGCGCAACATCACCCGCGCGCTGTTCCATATGCCGTCGGTCGCGTGGGCGGCATTGGGCGTCGGCGTCGTCCTCAACCGCATCCAGGGCGGCCCCGACCTGATCGCCTATGTCGCGATGATCGTCTTCATATCCTCGGCGATCGGAAATCTTGTCGCCCTGCGCCGGCCGCACCCCGGCGGCTTGCTCTTGCTGCTGGCAACCGCCGCAACCGCGACCGACATCATTGTGAATTGAACCAGAAAGGACCTTTGCCATGCCCAGCAATGTCGAAACCCTCATCCGCAGCGCGGTGGTCAAAGGCATCGGAAAGGTCGCCGATTTCAACCGCAAACGGCTCCCCCGCCCAACCGGCGCGCACCCCTATCTGACCGGCATCCACACCCCGATGACCGACGAACTGACGCTGGAATCGCTCCGCGTCGACGGCGAAATTCCCGCCGCGCTGACCGGGCGTTACCTGCGCAACGGCCCCAATCCCGCGGTCGCGCCCGATCCTGCAAGCTATCACTGGTTCACCGGCGCCGGGATGGTCCACGGCATCCGCATCGCGAACGGAAAGGCGGACTGGTACCGCAACCGCTGGGTGCGCGGCAGCGAAGCCTGCGCCGCGTTGGGCGAACCGCTGCCCCCCGGCCCGCGCGAAGGGCGCAACGACGCGCCGAACACCAATGTCGTCGGCTTGGCCGGCCGCACCTTCGCGATCGTCGAGGCAGGCGGCAAGCCGGTCGAACTCGATTACGAGCTCGCCACCATCGCGCACAACCCCTTCGACGGCACGCTTGCCGGTGCCTACACCGCGCACCCGCACCACGATCCGGTCACCGGCGAAACCCACGCCGTCACCTATCGCGGCGACGAGCCGAACAAGGTCTGGCACGTCGTGCTCGACAAGGACGCCCAGGTCATTCGCGAGGAAGCGATTGCGGTCAGCGACGGGCCGTCGATCCATGACTGCGCGATCACCGAAAATTATGTGCTCGTTCTCGACCTGCCGGTCACCTTTTCGATGAAGATGCTGCTCGGCGGCTATCGCTTCCCCTATGCCTGGAACGATGCCCATCCCGCCCGCGTCGGCCTGCTGCCGCGCGGCGGTGCCGGCGACAGCATCATTTGGGTGCCGGTCGAACCCTGCTATGTCTTTCACCCCGCCAACGCCTATGAAACCGGCGACGGCAAGGTGATCGTCGACGTGGTCGCGCACGAAACCATGTTCGCGACGTCGAAACGCGGCCCGGACAGCGAGCGGTCGCGCATGGAACGCTGGACGATCGACCCGGCGGCGGGAACCACGACCCGCACCGTCATCCACGACCATCAGCAGGAATTTCCCCGCTATGACGAACGGCTGACGACGCGTTCCTATCAGTACATCTATTCGGTGGCGCTACCCGACCGGGTCAGCAGCGAGATGGAGATCGCCGACACGCGGCTGTTCCGCCACGATTTGACCGAAGGCACCACCGCGGTCCGCGATTTCGGTCCCGGCCATCACCCCGGCGAGTTTGTGTTCGTCCCGCGCCGCGACGACGGCGCCGAGGATGACGGCTGGCTGATCGGCCTCGTCGTGAACATGGACGACGAAACGACCGCGCTCCATATCCTGAACGCCGATGACTTCAGCGGGCCGCCGCAAGCCGTCGTGCACCTGCCGCACCGGGTGCCGCCTGGGTTTCACGGTAACTGGGTGGCGGACTGACCGCCCCGCGCCGCGCCATCAACGCCTCGGTCACGCGGAGCGAGCGTTCATTGTCGACATCGATCGCGGTCGCCCCGTTGCTTACGATCAACGGGGCGATATCGACCTTCAGCTTGCGCGAGATGCGCGCAAAAATATGGTGGATCGGGCCGAGCCCGAACCGGAACCGCAACAGGTTGACCAGTCCGAAGGCCTGCATCACGCGCACCGGTTTCTTGACGAACTGGCCGCCACCGCGAAACGCCTCGGCGGCCTTGAGCGCGCCGCGATGACCGATCCAGTATGCGTTGCAGTTCGATACCGCCACGTCGGAAAATTCGTAGAAACGCCGCTGTCCCTCGGGATGCACCGCGAGCACATCCTCGCGCCGCGCGAGCGCCACCCCCGCTTCGACGTCGAGCCGCCGCGCCTCGGCATCGATCTCGGCGATCGTCTCGGGCGTCAGCAGGCAATTGTCGGCGGTGGTTATCAGGAGCGGAAAGCGCGCCTCGCCCGCCGCGGCCAGCACCGAATCGGCAAGATTGCCGGTCGCGGGGACCACGACCAATCGCTCGCCCAGCGATGCCACCACCGGGTCGTCGAGATCGGCCGGCAAGGCGGCGTGATGCGTCGATATGATCACGCGTTCGGCGCCGCTGGCGGCCGCGCTTGCCAGCACATGCGCGATCATCGGGCGGCCGGCAACGGGTACCAGGCATTTGTCGTCCACGCGGTGCGCCGCGGCGAGCGCATCGACCGCACCCGGGCGACGCCCCGCCAGAATCAGGATCGACCCCGTCACGCGGCGTCCCTGCGCGCGAAACCGACCAGCTGGCGGATCATGCTTTCGGCGACGATCGTCTCGATCAGGTCCGCCTGGCTGAAACCCGCCGCGACCGCGGCACGGCCGAACACCTTTTCGGACCACAGATTGCAGTTCAGATTGACCTCGAGCAGCCGGATTTCGCCGGTGGCGAAATCGACGCGAAACTCGAAGCGACCGTAATCGAAGGGCCGGAAAACATCGGCCATCTTCCGGGTATAGGCCAGCAACTGCCCGCGCATCGCCGCGTCGTCGAGCAGTTTCAGGCTGTATTTGGCGCTGCGATCGACCAGGTCGCGCTTTTCCTGATAGGTGCGCAAATGGGCGGGGTCCGCCTGTTCGAAGATCATCATCGGCAACATCGCGGGCTCGCCGTCGATCGTGATGACCGGCACCTCGACGTCGCTACCGCCGATGAACGGCTCGACGAGCGCATCATGATCGAGCGCATGAACTTCGGCGATCGCCTGCGCCACCTCGCTGCGGCTGTGCGCGTCGCGGATACCCCATGACGCCGAACTGTTGTTCGGCTTGATCACCCAGCGCGCGGCCGGCGGACAACGCGCCACATCGACCGGCGCGCCGCGGCGGAACAACGCCCAGGCCGCCGTCGGCACACCGCGCGCCGCGGCCTCCAGCTTCGTGAGATGCTTGTCGTCCGAGAGCCCGCGAACGATGGGCGAGGCGCCCACATAGGGGAGGCCGAGCCGGTTGCAGAGCAAAGGCAGCAACATCTCGCTGTTGAAAAAGCCGCCGCGATTGAGGAGCGGAAAGACAAAATCGGCCTCGGGCCGTGCGAACAGCGCCGAATAGTCGTCGGCGACGAGCAGTGGAATGCCCAAACCCTCCAGTATCTCGCGCGTTTCGCGGTGATAGACGGCATGGTTGCCGTCGTCAGGATGAAGTCCGCCGGTCCATTTGGCGTGTTTGGCGATGAACATCAGCCGCTGCGTATCGCGCAAGCGGCCGGGTAACTTTGTCGGGCGCAGGTCGTTGGTTCGCATCGGACGGATTCACCACAGCCAGGTTTCATCTCGATGACCTTTTGGTGACGAGACTGAAACGAAAAGGCAAAATCACTGTCATCTTTGGCCGTTACGCTGCGACAACGCCTCCCTTCTGCCATTGGACGCACATTCCATGCTGCTCGCCCCCAAAAGCTTCGATCCAGCGCCGCCGCGGTCGCACGCACTCGACGCGACCCGCCTCGTGGCGGCCATTGTCGGCGGCGGCGACGCGCGCCTTCATCTCGATGCGCAGGGGCGCAACCAATATCATGCCAGCGCAATGCCCAGCGACGCGCTGGCCTATGGCTCCTCGACGATCAGCAGCATATCGGCCCACGCGTTCCAGATGCTGATGGCCGATTGGCAGGGCCGCCTCGACCAACCGCTGTCCCCGTCCGCCTATACCGATGCGCTGCAAATGCTGCGCGCCCGGCTGGCCGACTGTTTCGGCCTTCATGATCGGGCGCGGGAAACCGCGATCGTCTTGGCCGCGTCGGGGACCGACCTCGAATATGTCGGGCTGGCAGCGGCGCCCGGCACGCGGCCACTGACGGCGGTTCTGCTCGGCCGCGACGAGGTCGGCAGCGGGTGCGTTCACAGCGCCGCGGGGCGCTTTTTCGCCGAACGGACCGCGACCGGCGCGCGCGTCGTCGCGCAAACCGCGATCGATCCGGCCTTTGCCGACGTCGAATTGATCGACGTCGCGGTGCGCGATGAAAACGGGCTGCCGCGCAGTTCGGCGGCGGTGGCCACCGAATTGTCGCGGCACGTCGACCGTGCTGTTGTCGGCGGCCGGCAGGCGGTCGTCCACGTCGTCCACGGCTCGAAATCGGGTCTGACCCTGCCCGGGTTGACCGATGTCGAAGCGATGGCGGCGCGGTTCGGCGGCAACGCCACCATCGTGGTCGACGCCTGCCAGTTGCGGATCACCCCCGGCGTTATCCGCCGCTATCTCGATATCGGCTGTATCGTCCTGATGACCGGCTCGAAATTTGCCGGCGGACCGCCATTCAGCGGTTTCGCGCTCGTTCCGGTGGCGGTTCAACGCCGCGCGCGGCCGCTGCCGACGGGCTTTCGCCGTCTCGCGGCGCGGGCCGAATGGCCGACCGGCTGGCCCGGCGCGGATTGCTTGCAAGACCTGTCCAATCCGGGTCTGCTCCTGCGCCTGCAGGCCGCCCTCGTCGAAATCGAACGCTTCGGCGCGTTGCCGGCGGACAGCGTTACGCACGTCATCGCCCGCTTCAACCACCACGCGACGCACCTTGTGAAGCAGCTCGGGCTCGGCGAGGTGCCGGGCGCCGGGGGCGCGTCGTGCCTGGCGAGCGAAACGCTGCGCACCTTTGACCTGTCGAAGCGGTGGCCTGACTGCGATTTCGACACCGCAAAGCGAATGCATGCGGACATCGCCCGCCATTCCCACGCGCGGTTCGGTCGCGAAGTGCGGCTGGGTCAACCGGTGAAGTCGCACCGGCTGGCCGATGGTCGGTCGGCCGGGACGTTGCGACTGTCGCTGTCGATGCCGATGATCGCCGAACTGGCGGCGCTGCCCCCCGTCGCGCTCGACGAGCGCCTGGAGCGCGACATGGCGGTCGTCGGCGCGGCAATTTCATCGGCAGCCGACACCTGCCTCGCCAGTGGCGAGCTCGTCCCGTCAGCTTGACGACCGGATAGGCGCACCGGCGACGGAATCCACCGCCCGGATCGCCTAATAATTCATCCAGTCGCCTCGCGACCACGACTCGTCGCGGAAAATCGCCGTTTTCGGCAGCGCTTTTCCGCCACGGCTCGTTTCCTGTTCACGATGATGAAGAATATCGCTCTCCCCCGCCCCGCCTCGAGCGCGATTGCCGCGTTCCTGGTCCTGTCCACCCCCGCCGCTTTCGCCCAGGAAGCGCCGACGATCACGATGACTCCGCCCGTCGCGGCGCCGACCACCCCGGCGCCGACCACCCAAACCCCGCGCACCGTCGCCGAACCGGTGGCCTCGGCGCCGGTCATGACGCCGCAGGCAGTTTTGCCCGCCCCGGCGCCGGTCATCCGCCTTCCCCTCAACCTGCCGCAATCCGAAACCACAGTTGCGCCGGCGGCTGAACGCGCCGAAGCGGCGCCGCCCGTCGCCCGGACCGCCCGCGCACCGTCGCGCGCTGCCGCCGCGGCGCCCGCACCGACAGCTGCGACCCCGGTCGTCGCTGCCGACGAGACGACCGATGCGGCCTCGACGATGGAAATCGCTCCCGTCGCGGCAAATCCCGTCGTGCCGACCGCCGACGTGATGGCCGATGCCCCGCTGGTCCCGGCCGAAGCTGCGGCCACGACCGGTGACTTTCCTTGGGAAATCGTCGGCGGTATCGCCGCACTGCTCGGCCTCGGCGGCGCGGGCCTGATGATCGCACGCCGTCGCCGGTCAAGCCCGGTCGAACGCTATGCAGCCGTCGATCACCCGCAACCGGTCGCAGCCCGGATGGATATCGGCCGCGATGCCGATGTGACGCCCGCCTTAACGGCGCGCGCCCCGGCGCCCGTCGCACCGCGCAGCACGCCGGCTTTTGCGGCGGCGCCGCACGGCAGCATGGGCCGTCACGAAGCGATGGCGATTGCCGGCCCGACCGCCGACAACCCGTTCCTCACCTTGTCGAAGCGGCTCAAGCGCGCGCGCTTTTACGACCGCCAGGAACGGCTTGCCTATGACGCGGCGCTTGCTGAGACCCCCGACAACAGCCGCAAGCCCGTCAGCGCCTGGGAAATCGCCCAGCGCGTCGAGCCCGCCGCGCCGCAGCAGCAGGT
>JAHCKJ010000001.1 GCA_026125835.1 Sphingopyxis sp. | reverse complement strand
TGAGGCTTGCCATGCCCTCTTTCCATCCCGACGCGGGCGCTTTTGCCCCGCTCGCCGAACGGGAAGACCGCATGCGCGTCCAGGACCGGACGCAAGCCGCCTTCGGCAATAACGATTTTTTTCCTTTCACCCTTATCCGCCGCGACTTCCCACCAGGGGGGTCTGCGGGATTTTTTGATGGCGCGCCACGGCGCGCTTGGAGTGTTACCAATGACCACGCGCATGTTGATCGACGCGCGGCACCGGGAAGAAACCCGGGTCGCCGTCACCAAGGGAAACCGCATCGAGGAGTTTGATTTCGAGTCCGCCGAGCATAAACAGCTCAAGGGCAATATCTATCTGGCCAAGGTCACCCGCGTCGAACCGTCGCTGCAGGCGGCGTTCATCGAATATGGCGGCAATCGCCACGGGTTCCTGGCGTTCAGCGAAATCCATCCCGATTATTACCAGATTCCGAAGGAAGACCGCGACGCGCTGCTGCGCGAAGAGGCCGAACATGCCGCCGCCGCCGCGCAGCGCGCCGAGGACGACCTCGACGAACTCGAAGGCGATGTCGCCGACGTCGAATATCATGACGACGACAATGGCGACAGCCGCCACGACCGCGACGATGATGATCGTGACGAACGCAACGATGGCGACGACGATGACCGCGACGACCGCGACGATCAGGGCGACGCAGAGAATGGCGACGGCGAAGAGGGCGGCGAAGGATCTGAAGAAGGCCGTGAAGGTCGGAACGATCGCGGTGACCGCAAGGGTCGCGGACGCGGGCGCGGCAATGGCCGCAAGGGCGGCGGCCGCGGTCGTGGCCGCCGCGATGACGACGACGGCGAAAATCGCATGTCGCTGCGCCGCCGCTACAAGATCCAGGACGTTATCCGCCGCCGCCAGGTGATGCTGGTGCAGGTCGTCAAGGAAGAACGCGGCAACAAGGGCGCCGCGCTCACCACCTATCTGTCGCTCGCCGGCCGCTATTGCGTGCTGATGCCGAACACGATGCACGGCGGCGGGATCAGCCGCAAGATTTCGAACGGCGCCGACCGCCGCAAGCTGAAGGCGATGATCGACGAGCTCAACCTGCCGCCGACGATGGGCTGCATCGTCCGCACCGCCGGGATGAGCCGCACCAAGGTCGAGATCAAGCGCGATTTCGATTATCTCGCCCGCCTGTGGGACGAGATTCGCGAAAAGACGCTGGCATCGAGCGCCCCGGCGCTGGTCCATTCGGACAGCGACCTGGTCAAACGCGCGATCCGCGACATCTATCACAAGGACATCGAGGAAGTGCTCGTCGAGGGCGACGAGGGCTACAAGGCCGCCAAGCAGTTCATGAAACTGCTGATGCCGAGCCACGCCCGGCGCGTGAAACAATATGCCGACCCGGTGTCGCTATACCAGCGCTACGGCGTCGAGGACCAGCTCGCCGGAATGCTCAATCCGGTCGTCCAGCTGAAATCGGGCGGTTATCTGGTCATCAACCCGACCGAGGCCTTGGTATCGATCGACATCAACTCGGGCCGCTCGACGCGCGAGCATAATATCGAGCAGACCGCGGTCAGCACCAATTTGGAGGCCGCCGCCGAAATCGCCCGCCAGCTGCGCCTGCGCGATATGGCGGGGCTGATCGTGATCGACTTCATCGACATGGATCATGGCTCGAACGTCCGCAAGGTCGAGCGCGCGATGAAGGACGCGCTGAAGAACGACCGCGCGCGCATCCAGGTCGGGCGTATTTCGGGCTTCGGCCTGATGGAAATGAGCCGCCAGCGGCTGCGCACCGGCGTGCTCGAAGCCTCGACGCGCCCGTGCCCGCATTGTGAAGGCACGGGGCTGGTCCGCACCGCATCGTCGGCGGGTCTGAGCGCGCTGCGCCTGATCGAAGAGGAAGCGGCACGCGGCAAGGGCAGCCGCATCACCCTGCGCGCGAGCCAGGAAGCGACCTTCTACCTGCTCAACGAAAAGCGCCGCGAGCTGCGGGACATCGAGGAACTTTACGGCGTCAGCGTCGAGATCCTGCCCGACGGCGAAACCGAGGGCGCGCGCATGGCGGTCGAGGTAACCGGCCCGCCGCCGACCCAGCGCCGCAGCTTTGCCCCGATTGCCCCGATCGAGGACGACGACGACGACACCCCCGAGGACGAGGATGAAGACGTCGCCGAAGCGGAAGCGGCGGAAGACCGCCGCCCGCGCGAACGCTCGCGCGAGGAAGGCGACGGCGACACCGATGGTGAGGGCCGCAAGCGCCGCCGCCGCCGCCGCCGTGGTCGCCGCGGTCGCCGCGACGAGGATGGCAACGAGATTGGCGAAGGCGCCGAAGCGACCGACGCCCAGAACGCTGACGCCGACGCCGATGCGGCACCCGAAGGAACCGACGAAGCCGCCGAGGCCGAGGCCGCCGAAGCCAAGCCGCGCCGTCGCCGCGGCGGTCGTGGCCGCAAAAAGGCCGACACGGCGGAGACGGTTGATGATGGCGCAGCGGAGAGCGAAGCCGAGCCGGTCGCCGGGGCCGTGGCAGCCGAGCCGGTCGCCGACGACGCCCCCGCTACCGAGGAAAAGCCGAAGCGCAAGCGCGCGCCGCGCAAGGCCAAGGCTGCGGCCGAAGCCGAGGCGAGCGAAACCGCGCAAACCGCCGAGGCGGTCGCCCCGGTCGAAACGACAGTCGCTGCGGAGGAGGTCGAGGCCGAACCCGCCAAGCCTGCACCCAAAAAGCGCGCCAGCCGGGCCAAAAAGGCGGTAGCCGCCGAAGCGGCGCCCGACGCCGTGACAACCGGCGAGGCCGAACCGGTCGCGGCCGATGGCGATGCGGGCGACACCGGTCCCGACGGCGAACCCCGCCGCGGTTGGTGGCAACGCACCTTCGGCAACTGAGCCGCTGCATATGACGAAGCGCCGTCCGGTCCCCGCGAAAGCGGGGGCCGGTCCGCTACGCCTCTGGACGGCTGCCGATACCCGAAATCTCACGCCGAACCTTGCGCCCGTGCGCGACGACGCCCAATAAGTGTCCATGGCTTCACGAAAGGTTCAGACGGGTGCGGCAAGGGAAACGGCAATGATCGCCCGTTCCCAGCAAGCCGCGCCCGTACTGCGTCACCTGACGCGCCTGTTGCTGACCCTGCTTGCGATGGTTGCCGTGGCAACGCGGCCGGCCATGGCGCAGTCGATCCTGCGCGATGCCGAAACAGAGGCGCTGTTTCGCGACATGATGGACCCGCTCACCGTCGCGGCGGGGCTTCAGCCCGGCCAGGTGCGGGTTCACTTGCTCGGCGACCCCAGCATCAATGCGTTCGTCGCGGGCAGCCAGGATGTTTATGTCTTTGCCGGACTGATCGAGGCGGCCGACACCGCCGAGGAAGTCCAGGGCGTGCTGGCCCACGAACTCGGCCACATCATGGGCGGCCACGCCATCCGGATCAACGACGGTGCCAAGGCCGCAACAGGTATCTCGATCCTCAGCCTGCTGCTCGGTGCCGCGGCGATCGCGGCGGGTGGCGGCGAGGCCGGCATGGGCATCATGATGGCGGGTCAGCAGGCGGCGCTGGGCAAGTTTCTGGCCTTTTCACGGGTGCAGGAATCGACCGCCGACGCCGCCGGTGCCCAATATCTGTCGGCCGCGGGCATCAGCGGCCGCGGCAGCCTGGCCTTTTTCAAAAAGCTTCAAAATCTCGAGTTTCGTTACGCGGTCAAACAGGATGACGACCAGGCTTACGGCCGGACCCACCCGATGTCGGGCGACCGCATCCAGACGCTGCGCGAGGTCTATGTCGTCGATCCGGCCTGGGAAAAGCCGGCCGACCCCGACATCGAAAGACGGTTCCAGCGCGTCAAGGCGAAGCTGTCGGGATATATGACCGACCCCGACCGGACGCTGCGCAAATATCCCGAATCCAACACCAGCATTCCGGCGCGCTATGCGCGCGCCTATGCGTGGCACCGCAGCGCCTATCCGCAAAATGCGCTGGCCGAGGTGAAAGCGCTGCTCGCCACCGATCCCGACGATCCCTATTTCCTCGAGCTGGAGGGTCAGATCCTGCTCGAATCGGGACGCCCCGACGAAGCATTGCCGCCGCTGCGCGAAGCGGTCGCGAAATCGCGGTCGCAGCCGCTGATCGCGGCAACGCTGGGCCACGCGCTGATCGCCACCGAAGATCCGGCCAATTTTGTCGAAGCCGAAAAGGTGCTGCGGACCGCGGTGGCGCTCGACAACCAGAACCCCTTCGCCTGGTACCAGCTCGGCATCGTTTATGCGAACAAGGGCGATCAGGCGCGCGCCGCGCTCGCTTCGGCGGAACGCTATAATCTGCAGGGTGGACAGGCGGCGCTGGCGCTGCGTAATGCCGAAATGGCAATGCAGGGCCTGTCCCAAGGCTCGCCCGACTGGATCCGTGCCCAGGATATTTCGCTGGTGGCCCGCGCCGAGGTGGAACGCGGGCGCAAACGGCGCTAGATTCGGGTGAGACAGAGGCGGCGCATCGCGATCCAGCGCGGTTCGAGGGCGACAAGTGACCGATAAGAAAGACGATTATTACCAGCCTTGGCTGCGCCACGCCGCGCCGGACCGCGCGCCGTCGCCGGTTGCGCCCGACGAGGGGCTGGCAAAGCCGCGCGAGGTGCCGCCCGTCGGCCTTGACGTGTCGCGCTATGCCGCACCCGAAACGCCCGCGCGCAAGCCGGTTGTCACCGCGGACCAGGTGAAGGCGGGAAGCGCGCGCCTGTGGCAGGCGCTGCGCCGCGGTGCCGCGCGTTTCGCCGACTGGACGATCGACCTTGGCGACCGCGCGGACATCCCCGCGCGCGTCGAAGCGATGGAGATCCCGCGCCGGACGCGCGAGGGCGCGGGGAAGATCGCGGCCGCGACGACCACGGCCGCAAGCGCTGCCGGGCGCACCTCGGCCAGCGCGGCCCGCGCCGCCGCGCGGGCCAGTGGCGCCGCGTGGGACAGGCTGGCGCTGGGCGAAAAGGTACGCAAGCTGTCGAACGAGGCCGGACGCGGACTGGGCGAAGTGGCCGGAAAGACCAGGGCAGGCGTTGGCCAGATCGCCCGATCGGGCAGCGAAAGCATCAAGGGCAGCCTGGGCGACGCGGCGACCCGGCTGCGCCCCGCGCCGCGCGGTGAGGAGACGCCGCCGTCGGGGCTCGAACAATTGCTGGCGCGCGAGGAAGCGACGGCGCAGCAGGCCCGCCCGGCGGCGGCCGACCTGCCGCTCTTTGCCGGAGATGCAACGCTGGCCGCGGCAACGTCCCGCGCCGGGCCGGATGCGGCGCCGTCGGGCGAGGGCGACGACCGTTCGCCGCTGCCACCGCCCAAGGCAAGAAAACCGGCCGCGCGCGCCATGGCGGCAAGCCCTTTGCCGCAACTGAAGGGGAATGGAATGGACGGCGGATCGACGCGGACGTGGATCGCGCTGGCCGCCGGCGGCGCGCTGCGGCTCGCTGCCGCCTTCTGGCTCGGCGGACGGACGGTCGGCGGCATGAGCAAGGGCGAGGTCGAAACGATCGTCGCCGATTATATCAAGGCGAACCCGCAGATCATTCCCGAGGCGCTGGAAGCGCAGCGCAACGGCGAGATTGCCAAGGCGATCGGCGCGATCCGTCCGGCGCTCGAAAAGCCCTATGCCGGGGCATGGGCGGGCAACGCCGACGGCGATGTGACTTTGGTGGTGTTCACCGATTATGCCTGCGGCTTCTGCCGCGCGAGTGTCCCCGATGTCGACCGGCTGATCCGCGAGGACAAACGGTTGAAGGTCGTGTTCCGCGAGCTGCCGATCATCGCGCCGCAAAGCCGCGATGCCGCGCTGATGGCGCTCGCCGCGGCGCGGCAGGGCAAATATGACGCGTTTCACCATGCGATGTTCGCGGTCGGCTCGCTCGATGCCGCCGGGATTGCGGAGGCGGCGCGGCGCGCCGGGGTGGTGACCGACGGCAGCGCCGACGCCACCGCCAACGAGGCCTTGTTCCAGCGCGAACTCGACAGCAACCTCGCGATCGCGAGCCAGTTGCAGCTCAACGCTACCCCGACCTGGGTCGTCGGCAACCAGCTGCTGCAGGGCCAGATCGGTTACGCCGCGTTGCGGCAGGCGGTCGCCAAGGCCCGCGCGGCCAAGAGCTGACGGCGGGCGGTGGCGACGGTCACGCTCGACGCGGCGCTCGCCAACGCCCGCCAGCTGCTGCGCGCCGAACCCGCCAGCGCGCTGGCGCAGGCGCAGGCGATCATCGAGGCGGTGCCGACATCGGCAGCGGCACACCGCATCGCCGCCCACGCCCTACGCGCGCTCGATCGCGAGGAAGAGGCGCAGGCCGCATCGCTCGCCGCCGTCGCGGCAACGATCCACGACGAGGCGATGGTCGCCGCCGCGCTGGCGCTGGCCGAAGATCGTCTGCCCGACGCCGAGGCAGCATTGCGCGCGCGACTGCGCGACGATGCGACCGACGTCGCGGCGATCCGCATGCTGGCCGAGGTTGCGGGCCGGATCGGCCGTTATGGCGACGCCGAGAAACTGCTCTTGCGCGCGCTGGAACTGGCGCCGGGTTTCGGCGCCGCGCGGGCCAACCTTGCCACCGTCTTTTACAAGCAGAACCGCTACGCCGACGCCGTAGCGGCGCTCGACGCCGTTCTGGACGAGGATCCGGACAATCCGGCCCACGCCAATCTGAAGGCCGCCGCGCTCGGCCGCATCGGCGGCTATGACGAGGCGATCGCGCTGTACGAACAATTGACCGGACGCTTCCCCGACCATGCCAAGCTGTGGATGAGCTATGGTCATATGCTCAAGACGGTCGGGCGGCAGGACGCCTGCATTGCCGCCTATCGCCACGCGCTGGCGGCCGATCCCGGCCTTGGCGAATTGTGGTGGAGCCTGGCGAATCTCAAGACCATCAGGTTCGAAGCCGACGACCGCGCGGCGATGGAGGCGGCGCTGGCCGCCGCCGACCCCGCCGACGCGTCGCGCGACGACGACCGGCTGCACCTGCATTTCGCGCTCGGCAAGGCCTATGACGATGCGGAGGATGCCAAAGCCGCGTTCGGCCATTATGCCGCCGGCAATGCCATCCGCGCGGCGCAGCTTGGCTATGATCCGGCCGAGACCCGCGCCACCGTCGATGCGGTCATCGCCACCTGCACTGCCGACTTTTTCGCGGCGCGCGCTAACGCCGGCGATCCGGCGCCCGATCCGATCTTCATCCTTGGGATGCCGCGTGCCGGATCGACGCTGGTCGAGCAGATCCTCGCCAGCCATTCGGCGATCGAGGGCACGATGGAGCTGCCCGATATTCCGGCCCTCGCACTCGGCCTCGGCCGCGAAACGCAGGGCGAGGGGCGGCATTGGGTCGCCGCGCTTGCCGACGCGCCGCCCGAACGGCTGGCCGAAATGGGTGCCGCCTTCCTTCGCCGCACCGCGGTGCAGCGCAAGACCGGCAAACCTTTCTATATCGACAAGCTGCCGAACAACTGGCGCTATGTGCCGCTGATCCGCCTGATCCTGCCGAATGCGAAGATCATCGATGCGCGGAGGCATCCGCTCGATTGCTGCTGGTCCAATTTCCGCCAGCACTATGCCAAGGGGCAGGCGTTCAGCTATGGCCTGACGGACATGGGCGCCTATTACCGTGATTATGTCCGGTTGATGGCGCATATCGACGCCGTGCAGCCCGGGCGGGTCCACCGCGTGATCCACGAAGCATTGCTCGACGATCCGGAAGCTCAAGTACGAGCGATGCTGAGCTATCTCGACCTGCCGTTCGAGGACGCCTGCATGGCGTTTCACACCAATGCACGCGCCGTGCGCACCGCGTCGAGCGAGCAGGTGCGGCGTCCGATCAACCGCGACGGGGTCGACCAGTGGCGCCCCTATGAAGCCTGGCTGGGTCCGCTGAGGGATGCGCTGGGCGCGGTCCTGGAGGATTATCCGGCGGTTCCGCTGCTTTTCGACTGAAGCGAAGCGTCGATTGACGGCGACGAATCGTTGCCTTTCAGCAACAGAAGGCGACATTTTCCACCAGCAGCGTACCGGTACGGCGAACAAGGCTTGCGCTTGACAGGTGCTGCGTCATGCTGTCGTCATACAGTTGTCATTCGAGGGGGGTCTCATGATGAAAGTTTCGGCAAAGCTGGCACGCGGCGGCGCACTGCTGCTGGGCAGCACGATCCTGTGCACGTCGGGCACGGCGCTGGCGCAGGGTGCGACGACGAACGACGATCGCGACATTGTTGTCACCGCGTCAAAGCGCGAGCAGAATCTGCAGGACGTGCCGCTGGCAATCACCGCGATCGGCGCCGAGCGGCTCGACGAGTTGCAGGTCAAGGAATTTCAGGACGTCGTGAAATTCCTGCCGTCGGTAACGATCCAGACGCTCGCCCCCGGGTTCAGCCAGGTCTATTTCCGCGGCGTCGCGTCGGGTGAGAATGCCAACCACTCGGCGTCGCTGCCGACCGTCGGCACCTATCTCGACGAAATGCCGATCACGACGATCCAGGGCGCGCTCGACATTCACGCTTACGATCTGGCGCGCGTCGAGGCGCTGGCGGGGCCGCAGGGGACGCTGTACGGCGCCAGTTCGATGGCGGGCACGATCAAGCTGGTCACCAACCAGCCCGACACCAGCGGCACATACGGGTCGATGGGATTGGAGCTCAATTCGGTATCGCGCGGCGGCATCGGCGGAGTGGGCGAAGGCTTCGTCAACGCGGCGCTCGGCGAGCGCGCGGCGCTGCGCCTCGTGGGCTGGTATCGCCACGATGCCGGCTATATCGACAATATCGCGGGCAGCCGCACCTATCCGACGAGCGGTATTACCCAGTCGAACGCCAATCTGGTCGAAAAGGACTATAACGATGTCGATACCTATGGCGCGCGCCTCGCGCTTGGCATCGAACTCGACGACGACTGGACGATCCGTCCCAATGTGATGGGACAGGTCCAGAAGGCGAACGGCAGCTTTGCCCAGGAACGCTCGACCGCGGTCAGCCGCACCCTGCAAACGGTGCAATACAACCCCGAACGCGGCGACGACAAATGGATCCAGGCCGCGATGACGATCGAGGGCAAGATCGGCAGCTGGGATTTGACGGCGACCGGGGGCCATCTGCGCCGCAAGACCGAGACCGAAAGCGACTATTCGGACTATGCCTATTTCTATGACGCGCTCTATGGCTATGGCGCCTATTTCACCGACAACAATGGCAACCCGGTCAATCCGAACCAATATATCCAGGGCGTCGACCGCTACAAGCGCAGCTTCGCCGAAATCCGCGTCGCCTCGCCCGCCGATGCGCGCATCCGCTTTATCGGCGGCCTGTTCTGGCAGCGCCAGTCGCACAATATCGAACAGAATTACATCATCGACAATATCGCCGACGCGATCACGGTCACCGGCACCGACAGCAATATCTGGCTGACCAAGCAGCTCCGCATCGACCGCGACTATGCGGCGTTCGGCGAAATCAGTTTCGATATCACCGACAAGCTGACGCTGACCGGCGGCGGGCGCGTGTATAAGTTCGACAACAGCCTGGTCGGTTTCTTCGGCTATTCGGCAGGGTTCAGCAGCCGGACGGGCGAAGCCGCCTGCTTCGCGCCGACCATCGTGGCCGGTTCGCCCTGTACCAACCTCGACAAGCGGACCAAGGACACCGACTTCATTCACAAGCTCAACCTGACCTACAAGGTCAGCGACGATGTGATGCTGTACGGCACCTGGTCGCGCGGTTTCCGCCCGGGCGGGATCAACCGGCGCGGGACATTGCCTCCCTACAGCCCCGATACGCTCGACAATTACGAGTTCGGCTGGAAAACGTCGTTCGGGCCGCTGCGGTTCAATGGCGCCGTGTACCAACAGGATTGGAACGGCATCCAGCTGTCGTTCCTGGGCGCCAACGGCCTGACCGAAATCCGCAACGCCGGGATCGCGCGCATCCGCGGGATCGAGGCCGATCTCAACTATCGGTCGGGGGGTTTGTCGGTCAGCCTGGGCGGCAGTTATAACGACGCGACGATCCGGCGCGATTTCTGCCGCATCGCCAATCCCACTTTCGATTGCACGATCAATCCGCCGGGGCAGACCAACGCGCTGCTGGCGCCTGCCGGTTCGCGCCTGCCAGTCACCGCCAAATTCAAGGGCAATGCGATCGCGCGCTATGTCTTTCCGGTCGGCGGCATGGACGGCCACGTCCAGTTTGCGGCCAACCATATCGGCAAGCGCCGGTCGGACCTCCGGCCGTTCGAGAACGGCATCGTCGGCAATTTCAAAGCCTATACCACCGCCGACATCAGCTTTGGCGTCAAGGGCGAGGGCTGGAGCGGCGAGTTGTTCGCGACCAATTTGTTCAACAGCCGCGGCGTCATCAACAGCGCGGTCCAGTGCGGCGAATCGATCTGTGGCGATCCCGACGGGATCAGCAGCACCGGCGGCGTTTTCTATGACAATGTCATCCGGCCGCGGCTGATCGGAATCAAGGTGAGCAAGGACTTCTGACCGGGTGACCGCGACGACAAATCCCCACGAAAGGCCAAGGCGCAAGCTTGGCCTTTCGATGGCGATCGCGCTGGTCATGGGCAATATGATCGGTTCGGGGGTATTTCTGCTTCCGGCCAGCCTTGCCCCCTTTGGCTGGAACGGTGTCGTCGGCTGGGCGATCACCATCGGCGGCGCGCTTGCGCTCGCCTTCGTTCTTGCCCGGCTGACCATCGCTCACCCCGACGCCGGCGGGCCTACGGGCTTTGTCGAGCGCGCCTTTGGCCGCATCCCCAGCTTCATGATCGGCTGGGCCTATTGGGTGTCGGTGTGGACCGCCAACGTCACGCTGGCGGTCGCGGCGGTCAGCTTTCTCAGCCTGTTCATGCCGGTGCTGGGGCAGCATATGGCGATATCGACGATCGCGCTGATCTGGATCGTTACCGCGGTCAACTGGCAGGGCGCCCGCGCCAGCGGCGGGTTCCAGGTCGTCACGCTGGCGATCAAGCTGATCCCGCTGCTGGCCGTCATCATCCTGATCCCCATCGCCTTTTCGCGCGGCGAACCGGTCGTTTTGACCCCTTTCCCCGTCGACGGCCTGTCGCTCACGGCGGTCAGCGGTTCGGCAATTCTGACCCTGTGGGCCTTGCTCGGTTTCGAATCGGCGAGCGTCGCCGCCGCCAAAGTCGACCGGCCGGCGGTCAATATCCCGCGCGCGACGATGATCGGAACCTTGGCGACGGGGCTGATCTATCTGGTCGTTTGTTCGGCGATCGCGCTGATGCTGCCGCCCGCCGCGGTGGCCGCGTCGGAGGCGCCCTTTTCGCTTTTCGTCGAAACCTATGGGGGACCCGGACCAGGGGCGTGGATCGCCGCATTTGCCGCGATCAGTGCGCTCGGCGCGCTCAACGG
Source organism: Sphingopyxis sp. (assembly GCA_026125835.1). GTDB lineage: Bacteria > Pseudomonadota > Alphaproteobacteria > Sphingomonadales > Sphingomonadaceae > Sphingopyxis. The sequence goes on along the minus strand of JAHCKJ010000001.1, from coordinate 23,468 downwards.
CTGGACGCTGATCCAGGCCGAACAGCCCGCGCGGCTGGCCGAACGGGGTCTGCTGCCTGGCTGGCTGGCGCGGCAGAACCGGCACGGCACCCCGGCTGTCTCGCTTTTGCTGTCCAGCCTGATCGCCACCGCATGCGTGGTGCTGAACAACAATAAATCGACCAGCGAGATGTTCACCTTTATGGCGGTGCTGTCGACGTCGGTGACACTGTGGCTGTACCTCGCCTGCGCCGCCGCCGCCTTGCGGCTGCGCGTTGCGATCCCGGTCGCGCTGATCGGCCTTTCCTATGCGCTGTGGACCTTGTGGGGGGCCGGGATAAGCGTCAGCGCGCTCAGCCTGGTGCTGATGGCGGCAGGCCTGCCGCTCTATGCCTGGACGCGTTTTGCCGCGGCACGGATCGCCGCGACTGCCTGAGCGCGCGCTACCGCCAGCGCGGCGCGAACAAACCCCGATCGCGCAGGATCACGTGCGCGGCATTATGCCCCGGCGCACCGGTGACGCCGCCGCCGGGATGCGTGCCGGCGCCGCACATATAGAGACCCTTGAGCGGCCCGCGATACGCGCCGTTGCCGAGCACCGGGCGCGCCGACCATAGCTGGTCGAGGCTCATATTGCCGTGCATGATGTCGCCGCCGACGAGGCCAAACTTGCGTTCGAGCCCCTTGGGACTTAGGATCTGGCGGCCGACGATCGAGGCGCGAAAACCGGGGGCGTGCGCTTCGACGGTGTCGATGATGAAGCCGGCGGCACTCTTCCTCGGCGTCCCAGTCGCGTCCATCGGGCAGTTCGGGAGCGAACTGCTGGCAGAACAGGCTCGCGACATGCTGGCCAGGGAGGGGTTGAGGCTTGTCATCGACGGTCGAGGGGATCAGCATTTCTGACGATCGGCTGCTTCGACCAGCCATGTTTCGCGTCGAGGAAGGCGCGCGGTCCATATAATCGAGCGTCGGGGCGAGGATGATCCCCGACTGATGATGCTCGCCGCGTTCGGGCAAGCAAGGAAGCGGCAGCTCGCTGAGCGCGACATTCATGCGGAACGTCCCGCTGCCCGCCTTGAACGCCTTGATCCGGCGGCGGAACTCGGGCGCGATGTCGCCTTCGTCGAACATCCGTTCGTAGAGGAGTTTCGGGCCGACATTGGCGATGACGCGGTCAGCGGCGATTTCCTCGCCGCCGACCAGCTTGACCCCGACCGCCTTGCCGCCATCGACAAGCACCCGCGACACCGGCGCTTCGAGGCTGATCTCGACCCCCAGCCGGGTGCAGACCTTCGCCATCATCTGCGTAATCGCGCCCATGCCGCCGACGCTGTGGCCCCACGCGCCTTTCTTGCCATTCACCTCGCCAAAGACGTGGTGGAGCAGGACATAGGCGCTGCCCGGGGTGTCCGGGCTGGCATAATTGCCGACCACCGCGTCGAAGCCGAACGCGGCCTTGACCGCCTCGCTTTCGAACCAGCTGTCGAGGAAGGTGCGCGCCGATTTGGTGAAGAGTTCGAGCACATCGCGCTGCTGCGACAGGCTGAGTTTGGCGAGGCCGCGCCCCTGCCGCGCGGCGTCGATCAAGGTCTTGAACCCGTCGCCGACGTTGGGCGGCGATTTGAGCGCGAGATCGCGGAGCACGTCGGCGACGCCTTCGAGCATATCATAATATGCGGGCAGCCGCGCCGCGTCGTGCGCGGAGAAGCGGGCAAATTCCTGTTGCGTGCGCTCGAGCCCGCCGCCGAGCTTCAAATAGCCGCCATCTTCCTGCGGCAGGAAATTGCTGATCGGCCGCTCGATCACGCGGTAGCCATGATCGGCGAGCTTCATGTCGGCGATGACCTTGGGCTGGAGCAGGCTGACCGTGTAGCTCGCCACCGAATTGCGGAAACCCGGGGCAAATTCCTCGGTCACCGCGGCGCCGCCGACGACGTCGCGCGCCTCGACAATCCGCACCTTCAGCCCCGCCCGCGCCAGATAGAAAGCGCAGACAAGGCCATTGTGGCCGGCGCCGATGATCAGGGCGTCATACTGCTTGGTCATGCTTTGCTCCATCCCGCACGCGGGGCTTGTTCGAGGCGGGATTCGGGGATCAGTTCGCGCATCCGCGCGCAGAAATGCTTGAGGCACACTTCCTTGTCGCTGAGCGGCCCGATGGTGAAGCTCTGCGACGCCATGCCCTGCTGGACGCGGGTGATGAGCACGGTATCCTCGGCGTTGACCTGACGGTTGATCCGCCAGTTGAGGTAGCGCGCCGCCTTCATTTCGCGGCGGTCATCGGGGAGGACATAGCTGATTTCGCGGATCAGGCAGCTCGTCGGGCCGGTCGGCAGCCATTGCATGAAATCGACCTGGTCGGGATAGATGTCGAAGGCGACATTGGGCCACAGCTTGAAATAGAGCCAGTGGCGCTGGCTCGCTTGCGGCAGGTGCGGAACCGGCGGCAGCAGCCGCTGGTACATGCGTTCGGACCAATTGACCGACGGCCGGTCGATCAGGTCGCCCCACATCCGGTCGACGTGGGTCGTCGCCTCGACGCCATAGCTTTTGCCGAACAGGCGGGTCAGTCCCGGGTGGGCGACGGGGATGTGGAGGCCGTCCGAATAATTGTCGCCGACATTTTTCCAGTTCACGTCGCGCGGGCGGAGGGTGACGCGGCCCAAAGCGCCGAGTTCCTCGAAGCGGTAGGGTGCAACCTGTTCCTCATAGGGCGCCATCATCGTGGCGACCGAGGGTCCGCCATCGCCGGTCAGGCGCACGAACCAGAAACCACGCCATTGCTCGAGGCCGACCGGCACCAGCGATGCCTTTGCTTTGTCGAGCGTCGGATAGCTCGCGCTGTCGGGCACCCCGGTCAGACGGCCGTCCAGGTCGTAGGTCCAGGCGTGATAGGGACAGACGAGCTTTTTCGCGCAGCCTGCTGACCCATCGACCAGCCGCGAGCCGCGGTGGCGGCAGACGTTGGTGAAGGCGCGCACGATGCGGTCGGCGCCGCGCACGACGAGGACGCTTTCGCCGCAATAATCGATGCTGTGCCAGTCGCCGGGGTTCGGGATGTCGCTGTCGTGGCAGACGACCTGCCAGCTGGGGCGGAAGATCCGCGCCATTTCTGCGGCGTAGAAGTCGGGGTCGCTGTAGGTCCAGGCGGGGAGCGACCAGCCGTCGAGTTCGTCGATGTGGTCGAAAGTGTCGCGCAGCGTTGCCATGAATCGATCCTTGTTATACAAACGTATAACAAGATGCAGCCCGCTCGCCAAGCCTTTACGCGCGAAAGCGCCGATGCCCGCCGGGCGGACCTGATCGAGGCGACCGCGGCGGTGTTGGCGGAGCATGGGCTGGCGGGGACGAATGTGCGCGCGATCTGTGCGAAGGCGGGGGTGTCGCCGGGGCTGCTGCGCCATTATTTCGATGGCATCGACGATCTGGTCGCGGCGACGTACCAGGCGACGAGCGACCGGATGGACGCGATTTTTGCCGCCGCCGTGGCGAGCGCCGGAGCCGACCCGCGGGCGCGGTTGCTGGCGTATCTGACCGCGAGTTTCCGCGCCCCGGTCACCGATCCCGAACTGCTGGGGGCGTGGACCGCCTTCTGGGCGCTGGCGCGCAGCGACGCGCGGATGGCGGATATTCACGCCGAAAGTTACGCCGGCTACCGCGCGCGGCTGGGCGAGCTGCTGACCGCCTGCGGCGCGCGCGATGCCGAGCGGCTGGCGATCATGCTGACCGCGATGGTCGACGGGCTGTGGCTCGAGCTGTCGCTCGACGCGGGCAGTTTCGGCGCCGATGCGGCGGTGGCGATGATCGAGCGGGCGGTTGCGGCATTGGTTTAAACGTCGCCCCCGCGCAGACGGGGGCCGCTGGCCACATTGATCCACACCGCCGTGAAAAGCCGATGGCGGCCCCCGCCTGCGCGGGGGCGACGACCTGATTAGCACGCCTACTTCGACAAATCCCTGAGCAAACTGTCCCAATGCGCCAGCGCAGGAGCGATCGCGTCGACCGGCACCCGTTCGTTGAGGCCGTGGGCGAAGCTGTCGCTGGCTTTCGAAAACAGTCCCGCAACGCCATAGCTCGGCACGCCCTGCATCCGGAAATGATAGCTGTCGGTGGCGCCTGCGCTCATCGAGGGGATGATCGGCAGGCCGGGGGCGCGGGCGTGGACTGCCTTTTTGACCGCCGCCATGACGTCGGGGCGCAGCGGCGAGGCGTCGCTGGCGCTGGCGTCGGGATCGGTGTGAACCTTGACCGCCGGATCGGCGATCACGCGCTCAAGCTCGGCGCGCACGCTTTCGACCGGCACGCCGGGGAAGATGCGGCAGTTGATGTTCGCGGTCGCGCGCTGCGGCAGCGCATTTTCGGCATGGCCGCCCTTGACCAGCGTCGGCACGCAGGTGGTGCCGATCTGGCCGACATATTCGGGGTCGGCGCGGATCTTGGTGATCGCCGCTTCGTCGGCCGGATTGGCGGCGAACGCCTTGAGCGCGGCGCCGATGTCGCCGCCGACCTGTTCGGCGACGATCGGCAGGCCGATCTTCGTCAGCTCGTTCTGCTGCGCCGCGAATTTATAGGCGCCGACCTTTTCGAGCGCCGCGGCGAGTTGGACAATCGCGTTGATCGGCGACGGGCGCGAGCTGTGACCGCCGGGGTTGGTGACTTCGAGCGTGAAGTCGGCGTAGGTTTTTTCGCCCGCCTGCAGCTCCGTAATATTGCGGCTTGCCATCCTCGCCGAGCGTCCTTCTCGCCGCCGTCGCCGTTCAATGCTACCCGGCGTCCTTATTGGGGCGGCGAGCGCGGGTCGTCACCATCTGGGTTTCTTTTCGTCCCCCGTCATAACAGGATGATCGAACGCTGCGGCTTGAAGCCGTCGCGTTTGAGTTGCGCCATCGTCGCCACCATCATCGCGATGTCGAACTTGTTGTCCTCCGACCCGTTACCGAAAAAATATGGCCATTCTCCTCGACCGGCACGAACGATCGCGCGTCCAGTCCTTCGGGTCGGCCGCGACAACATCCATATGGCCGAGCAGCAGGATCGGTTTCTTCTTCGTCGTGCCGGTCAGCGTCACGCCAGGGTTGCGGTTTCGCCCATCGGGGTGATTTCGATGTCGCTGTCGGCATAGCCCGCCGCCTTCAGCACCCTGGCATAATAGGCCGCCAGTTCGGGCACTGCCGCGCCCCTCGACCGTCGGGATCGCGATGCTGTCCTTCAGGATCTGCTTCGCGGCGTCGGCGTCGGCAGGTTTGGCATGGACGGGCGCAGCGGCGAGCAGGGCGGCGGCGAGGGCGAGCGGGGCGTAAGGCATGCGCATGGCAACGGGTTATGGCGGGTCATGGGCCGACGGCAAGTGGCACCGTTGTCGCTGTTACGTGGAGGAGAATAGCAGGGCAGATGATTGCTAGCGACCGAAGCGCGACATTTACAGCATCGTCATCCTGAACTTGTTTCAGGATCCATGATCGGCCGTTTCCGTCGGCGCAGCGCCAAACCCGACTAAGCCATGGATGCTGGAAACGCAGCATGACGAGGTTAAAGGTCCGCTCCCCACCCCAAAGTGGACATCCGCGCAACAGGGACGGATCAATCCCCCTTCCACCCCTTCGGCGCCGCCGTCTTGGGCTTGAACCGGCACAGGTCGGCGACCGGGCAGCGCCAGCATTCGGGGGTGCGGGCCTTGCAGATGTAGCGGCCGTGGAGGATCAGCCAGTGGTGGGCGCCGACGCGGAAGGGCGCGGGCGTTCCTTTTTCCAGCGCTTTTTCGACCGCGAGCACCGTCTTGCCGGGCGCCAGCCCGGTGCGGTTGCCGACGCGGAAGATATGGGTGTCGACGGCGAAAGTTTCGGCGCCGAACGCGCAGTTCATCACGACATTGGCGGTCTTGCGTCCGACCCCCGGCAGGCTGGTCAAGATGTCACGGTCGGCGGGGACTTCGCCGCCATGGTCGCGGACGAGGATTTCGGAGAGCGCGATGACATTCTTCGCCTTGCCGTTGAACAGGCCGATCGTCTTGATATGCTCTTTCAGGCCTACCTCGCCGAGGTCGATCATCGCCTGCGGCGTCGTCACCTGCTGAAACAAGCGCCGCGTCGCCTTGTTCACCCCGACGTCGGTCGCCTGCGCCGACAGAACGACCGCGACGAGCAGCTGGTAGGTGTTGCCGAATTGAAGCTCGGTTTCGGGCGAAGGATTAAGTTCGGCCAGGCGGCGATAAAATTCGAAAATATCGGCCTTTTTCACCGCTCGGGCAGCCCGAGCACCTGCGGCATTGTATAGCGCCCCGGTTTCTGCCCGATCAGCCACAGCGCCGCGCGGACCGCGCCGCGGGCGAAGATCATGCGGTTTTCGGCGCGGTGCGACAGGGTGATCATCTCCTCCGGCCCGGCAAAGATCACGTCATGATCGCCCGCGACGGTGCCGCCGCGCAGGCTTGCAAAGCCGATCTTGCCATGGCCGCGCGCGCCGGTCAGTCCGTCGCGGCCGCGTTCGGAGCATTTGCCAAGGTCGATGCCGCGCCCGGCGGCGGCGGCCTGTCCGAGCAGGAGCGCGGTGCCGCTGGGCGCGTCGAGCTTCATCCGGTGGTGCATCTCGACGATTTCGATGTCATATTCGGGATCGAGCCGCGCCGCCGCCTCGCGCACCAGATGCGCGAGCAAGGTGACGCCGAGCGAGGTGTTGCCGGTCTGGAGCACCGCGATGTCGGCGGCGGCATCGTCGATCAGATAATGATGGCGTTCCTCGAGCCCGGTGGTGCCGATGACGATCGGCTTTTTCGCCGCGACGCAGGCGTCGAGCGTGGCTTCGAGCGCGGCGGGGGACGAAAAGTCGACGAGGACGTCGGCGTCGCCCGCTAGTTTCACCACATCGCCGCCCTTGTCGATGCCGCAGCGCCGCTGCCCCGCTTCGGAAATCGCCGCGGCGAGCGCGACGCCCATCCGTCCTTCGCTGCCGATAATGCCGATGCTGGTCATATGCCGTCCCCTGATACGCGGCCTTCCTTTAGCCGTTCGTGTCGAGCGAAGTCGAGACACGTTGGCCCGGCGCCAAACGCCTCTCGACTTCGCTCGAGGCGAACGGATAGGGTCGGATATGGGAAAAGTTCAGAACATCGTCATCCTGACCGGCGCCGGCGTATCCGCCGAAAGCGGCATCGACACATTTCGCGACGGCGGCGGATTGTGGGAACAGCACCGCGTCGAAGATGTCGCGACCCCCGAAGCGTTCGCGCGCGACCCCGATCTGGTGCTGCGATTCTATGACATGCGGCGCGCGGCGATCCAGACGAAGGTGCCGAATGCGGCGCACAAAGCGCTGGCGCGGCTCGACGCGGAATGGCCGGGCGAGCTGACCATCGTTACCCAGAATGTCGACGACCTGCACGAGCGCGCGGGGGCGAAGCGGCTGATCCATATGCATGGCGAGCATCTGAACGCCTGGTGCACCGCGTGCGACGCGCGCACCCCGTGGACCGGGCCGCTGCTCGACCGGCCTGCCTGTCCGGCGTGCGGCGCGGGCGGCACGCTGCGCCCCGACATCGTATGGTTCGGCGAAATGCCCTACCGGATGGACGAGATTTACCATGCGCTGAACCGCGCCGACCTGTTCGTGTCGATCGGCACCTCGGGCGCGGTCTATCCGGCGGCGGGGTTCGTCCGCGAAGCGCGCCAGTCGGGGGCACTGACGCTGGAACTCAATATGGAACCGAGCCAGGGGAGTTACTGGTTCGCCGAGGCGCGGCACGGCCCGGCGACGCGGCTGGTGCCGGAGTGGGTGGAGGACGTGTTGGGGGGTTGAGAACCGCAGGACAGCTTTCCCTAAATTTTCTCACACAAAGACACAAAGAGGGCCATTTTCCTTTCGTTCGCCCTGAGCTTGTCGAAGGGCCGTTCTCTCCTTCGATCTTCGCGAAGAACAGTGCTTCGACAAGCTCAGCACAAACGGATTTAGGTAAGCTTCCGTCATTGTGTCTTTATGTGAGATTTTTCTAACGCCGCGCCGCAAAAAACTCCCTGAGCAGCGCCGCCGCCTCCCCTGCCCCGATTCCGTCATAAACCTCGGGCCGGTGATGCACCGTCGGCTGGGCGAAGATGCGCGGGCCGTGAGCGACCGCACCGCCTTTCGGGTCGTCGGCGCCATAATAAAGCCGCGCGATGCGGGCATGGGCGATCGCCCCCGCACACATCGCGCATGGCTCCAGCGTCACGTATAAATCGCAGCCGTCGAGCCGTTCATTGCCCAGCGCCCGCGCCGCGGCGCGAATCGCGACGATTTCGGCGTGCGCGGTCGGGTCGTGGGCGGTGCGCGGCGCATTATGACCTTCGCCGACGATCACCCCGTCCTTGACGACGACCGCGCCGACCGGCACTTCGCCCGCCGCGGCGGCGCTTTTCGCGAGATTCAGCGCGGCGCGCATCGGTTCGGGGAGCGGAAATTGTGGCATCGCTTTTCCCGCTAGTCCCTTGACGAATCTGCGGCAAGCCGATAAGCGCGCGCCTTTCCCGGCTCACTCCGGTCCCGCCGCCCCCGATTTTGCGGGACGCACCCGGACGCCGAACCGAAATTTTGTACGAGGACAAACAGCATGTCGCGCATCTGCGAACTGACCGGCAAGGGTCGTATGGTTGGCAACAATGTCAGCCACGCAAACAACAAGACCAAGCGGACCTTTCTGCCCAATTTGCAGAATGTGACGTTGCTGTCGGACGCGCTGGGCAAGGGCGTGAAGCTGCGCGTGTCGACGCACGGCCTGCGCACCGTCGAACATAACGGCGGTCTCGACAACTGGCTGCTGAAGGCCGGCGACGACCAGCTGTCGGCAAGCGCACGCAAGGTGAAGAAGGAAGTCGCGAAGAAGCTGGCCGAAAAGGCCGCTTAAGCGCGCTGCCATCGCTAACCGCAATCAGGCCGCCGGTTTCCGCGCGGCCTTTTTGCTGTCCGGCGTCCGGGCGGGGGGCAGGTCCACCAGCTCGAATTGCAGCAGCAGGCTGCGCTGCCAGCGGTTGAAATTATCGTCGGAGACGAGCCACAAGTAAGTCCGGCCACCTTCGACGCCGACCGCGGCGCCCTCGTAATTTTCAGCGAGGCGGCGCGGCACACGGCCTATGGTTTGCGAGCGCACGACCCCGCCGGTGCGGATGTCGGCCGGATCGACCACGGCCAGGATGGTGGTAAACACCGACCGGCGAGCCGAGACGGCGGTGCACGAGCAGGATGCGCCCGTCGGGCAGCACCGCCGCGTCGCTGACCAGCCCCTTGCCGCGCGCGTCATAAAAGAAGCGTTGCGGCGGCGGTCCCGGCATCGCGGGGTCGCCGGCGTAAAGCAGCGCTTCGCGCCCGCGCGGATCCTCGTCGGCATCCTCCGAAAAAACGACCATGCGCCCGTCGGGCAACCGCGCCATCGCCTCGGCGCCGCGATTCGCCGGCCAGCGCGGCTCCGGCAGCTTGCGCCGCGCCTCGATGCGCGAAAGGTCGGCGGCGAGCCGCCAGATCTGGTTGATACCTTCGAGCGCAATCCACGCGCGGTCGCGCTGCGGTTCGACGACCAACGCCTCGACATCGGCCATCGCCTTGCTCGCCGGACGACCGTCGGGCGTCGGCAGCGCGCGGATGTCGACACCGCCCACGCGCCCCGCCGCATCGATCGTCAGCCGCGTCCGGTAGCCATTGTCGCCGACCAGGATGAAGGCGCCCGGGGCGGGGCGCGCGAGCGCGGAGAAGCCCCCGAACCGGCTGTGCGGGCTGACCAGGTGCCAGCCGCGCACGAGGTGCAGCGATCCCGACGGCGGGGGCCGGTCGGGCAGCGGGCGCGCGGTCACCAGTTGCCGATGGTCGTCGACGGGGAAGCGCTGCACCGTCCACGGCATCGGCCCGACGAAAAAAAGGATCAGCAGGGCAAATATCGCGCGGCGCATCGGCGCGGAGTTAGGGTCGCGGCCAGCAAAAGCAAAGCATTTCGGTGTCCGAAGCTGAACGCCAGCCAACAGCGGCGTTCAGGCTTCGCTCAATGCGAATCGCGCATAACCCCTTCATCGACAACGCCCAGAAGGGCCCAACGACGAAAGAAGGAGAACAACGATGAAAAAGATGGTGACCCTCTCGATCGCCGCCCTGATGTCCACCGCGACGCTGGGCATGGCGGCGCCCGCCGCCGCACAGAACGGCTATTACAACGATTACGGTTATGCGGGCTATGACGCGCGCTACGACCGCGACGACCGCCGCTATGACCGTCGTTACGACCGCCGCGCCGATCGCCGCGATTACCGCCAGGATCGTCGCTATTACAATCAGCGCAACTATCGCCAGTGCGACAATGGCACCGGCGGCACGATCATCGGCGCGATCGCTGGCGGCCTCGCCGGTCATGAAATCGCCGGCCGCGGTGACAAGGCCGTCGGCACGATCATCGGCGGCGCTGTCGGCGCCATCGCCGGCCGCGCGATCGACAAGGGCAACGACGGCTGCCGCCGCTAAACCGGCAGCACCGGTCCGGGGAACGACGGCCGCTATCGAGAGGCGGACCCGACCCCCAATAATCTTCGCTCTCCCTGACCCCGTCCGGCACCCGCCGGGCGGGGTTTTCCTTGGATGTCGGCTGCTGGGCGGGGTCGGGGTTGCGTTCGCTGGCCCCACCGCCTAGGTTCGGCGGCAAGTGCCGGTCCGGCTTTGCGGGCCGGTGAGAGAGACAGGTAAGTACAGCCATGCGGCAAATGGCAGCGCCATCAGGGCGAGCGCCGCGGCCGGGTTCGCGAACGGGGTCGGCGGCAAAAGCGCGAGGAAAGGCCGAACCGGTCGCGCGCGCGCAACATTTCATCCGTCCCCCCAGCTATGCTGCCATCGACCTTGGCACCAACAATTGCCGCCTGCTGATCGCGCGGCCGCAGGATGGCGAGCTGGTCGTGATCGACGCCTTTTCGCGGATCGTCCGGCTGGGCGAGGGATTGCACAGCAGCGGCCGGATCAGCGACGCGGCGATGGACCGCACGGTCGGGGCGCTGGCGATTTGCGCCGACAAGCTGCGCCGCCGCCATGTGTCGCTGTCGCGCGCGGTCGCGACCGAGGCGTGCCGCCGCGCCGCCAACGGCGCCGAGCTTGCCGAGCGGGTCCGGCGTGAAACCGGCATCGTGCTGGACATTATTTCGCCCGCCGAAGAGGCGCGGCTGGCGGCGCTGGGGTGCCACAATCTGATGGAACCGGGCGAAGGGCCGGCGCTGATTTTCGACATCGGCGGCGGCTCGACCGAATTGATGCACGTCGACGTGTCGGACCATGACGTCAAGATCCACGACTGGACAAGCGTCCCGTGGGGGGTGGTGTCGCTGACCGAACATGCGCCGCTGCCCGAAGACAGTCTGGCCGGACGGCAGGCCGCCTATGCCCATATGCGCGACGTGACCCGCACCGCCTTTGCCGACTTCGCCGGGCGTGCGCAGAAATTCGCGGGGCAGCAGCTGCGCCTGCTCGGCACCAGCGGCACGGTCACGACGCTGGCGAGCGTGTTCCTGAACCTGCCGCGATACGACCGCCGTGCGGTCGACGGGCTGGTCGTTCCCGCCGATGCGATGCGCGAGATCAGCCGCCGCCTTGCCGACGCCAGCATCGCCGACCGCGCCGAAATCGCGTGCATCGGCCGCGAGCGCGCCGACCTGGTCGTCGCCGGCTGCGCGATCCTGGAAAGTATCATCGACCTGTGGCCCGCGGCGCGCGTCGGCGTCGCCGACCGCGGCATCCGCGAGGGGATTTTGCGGACGCTGGCGATGCAGGGGCGCGACGTCCCGGTCACGCGGCGCGAATATCGGTCATGAGCGGGAGCAAGCGCGGCAGCGGCGGCGGAGGTCGCGGCGGCCTGCATGTGCGGGTCAAGACAGCGAAAAAGCGCAGCACCTCGTCGACGCGCTGGCTGCAACGCCAGCTCAACGATCCCTATGTCCGCCGCGCGCAGGCCGAGGGTTATCGGTCACGCGCCGCCTACAAGCTGATCGAACTCGACGAAAAATTCGGCTTCATCAAGAAAGCGCGCGCGGTGGTCGATCTGGGCATCACCCCCGGCGGCTGGTCGCAGGTGGTGCGCAAGGCGAACCCGCGCGCCCGCGTCGCGGGCATCGACCTGCTGGCGTGCGAGCCGATCGAGGGTGTCGCGATCCTGGAAATGGACTTCATGGACGATGCCGCCCCCGATGCGCTGATCGAGGCGCTGGGCGGTGCCCCCGACCTGGTGATTTCGGACATGGCGGCGAACACCGTCGGCCACCAGCAGACCGACCATCTGCGCACGATCGGCCTGGCCGAAACCGCCGCCGATTTTGCGGTACAGAATTTGCAGCCCGGCGGCGCCTTTGTCGCCAAAGTGTTCGCGGGCGGCGCCGATCACACGCTGCTGAATATCCTCAAACAGAATTTTGCGACGGTAAAGCACGCCAAGCCCCCGGCCAGCCGCAAGGGGTCGCCCGAACTCTATGTGATCGCACAAGGGTTCAAGGGGCGGCAGGATGCGGACACCGGCGCCTGACACCTCGGCGTCACCGTGGGCGGAACGATCGGCTGACCGCTTTGGAGGTGGTGGGCTGCCCCAAACTCCTCTCCCCTTGCGGGAGAGGATAGCACAGCTTGCTCCGTCAGGAGCTAGGGTCCTGACCCTAGCGAAGCTTGGGAGGGGATGCACCGCCAGCGGGCGCAAACCCCCTCTCAACTGCGGCTAGGCAGCCAGCTGCCAAACCTTCGTATTTCTCCCGCAAGGGGAGAGAGGAAGAATGTCCGACGTCTGGTTTCGGTCGCACCCCGTCACCGCTTCTTCATTTCCAATTCAGCGCCGATATGCCTATTGTCGGTGCACGTTGATATACTGGGGATAATCTATGCGCCGTGCCGTTGCATCCTTGTCCGTCCTGTCCTTGTTGCTGGCATCGTGCGGCGGCGGGGGCGGCAGTTCGACCGGCGGCGGCGGGCCGGTCACGGTCACCCCGACGCCCTCACCGACCCCGGCACCCACCGCAGGCTGCGGACTGGCCGCGCGGCAGAATTTCGCAAAGGCGGTGATCGACGAATGGTATCTCTTCCCCGCCGACGTCGCGAGCGGGGTCAATCCGGCGAGTTTCGGCAGCGTCAACGCCTATATCGACGCGCTGGTCGCCCCGGCGCGCGCGCAGGGCAAGGATCGTTTCTTTACCTACATCACCTCGATCGCCGAGGAGAACGCGTTTTTCGCCAGCGGATCGAGCGCGGGGTTCGGCGTGCGGCTGGTGTATGACGCGGCGAACCAGCGCGTGCTGATCGCCGAAGCCTATGAAACCGCCCCCGCCTTTGCCGCGGGGATCGACCGCGGCACCGCGATTGTCGGCATCGGCACCAACAGCGGCAACATCCGCACCATCGCCGCCATCGTGGCAGCGGAAGGAACGGCGGGGATCACCAACGCGCTGGGCCCGAACGATCCCGGCGTGACCCGCGTGCTGCGGATCACCGATGCGGCCGGAACACGCGACGTTACCGTCGCCAAAGCCGATTATGCGCTCGACCCGATTTCGGACCGCTATGGCGCCAAGATCATCAGCGAAGGCGGCCGCAACTACGGCTATTTGAATCTGCGCACCTTCATCTCGTCGGCGAACCCGCAGCTGCGCGCGGCCTTCCTCGACTTCCGCAACCAGGGCGTCACCGACATCATCATCGATTTTCGCTATAATGGCGGCGGGCTCGTTTCGACCGCCGAGTTGATGGGCGACCTGCTGGGGCGCAACCGCACGTCGAGCCAGCTGTTTTCGCAGACCGTTTTCCGCGCGTCGAAATCGAGCCAGAACAGCAACCGCTTCTTTGCGCCGCAGCCCGAATCGATCGCGCCGACCCGCATCGCCTTTATCGGCACCGGATCGACCGCATCGGCCAGCGAACTCGTCATCAACTCGATGCTGCCCTATCTGGGCGCCAACATGACCCTGGTCGGCAGCAACACCTTTGGCAAGCCGGTCGGCCAGATCGCGCTCGACAAGGCCGAATGCGACGACCGGATGCGCGTCGTCGCCTTTGCCACCGGAAATTCGGCCGGCGCGGGCGATTATTACAACGGGCTGGCGCCGAAAATCGCCAACAGCTGTGCCGCGGGCGACGACCTCAGCCTGCCGCTCGGCGACGCGCGCGAAGCGTCGGTGCGCCGCGCGATCGATTTCCTGTCGGGCGCCGGGTGCCCGACACGGATCGCCGAGGCGAGCGTCGGCCCCGCGGCGCAAGGCAGCAGCGCGCGGATCGTTGCCGAACCCGAAATGCTGGTTCCCGACCGGCCGAGCGCGGCGCAGCGCGAACTGCCCGGTCTGTTCTGATCGGCCCCGCAAACACGGGCTTGGCGAAGCCCGTGTCCTGCGTCTATGGCAGCGCATTGGCCGGGGATGGCCCGGCCGAAGCCAGGAGAGAATGAATGAACCACGCCGAATTGTCGGACGCCGTTGCTGCGTCGCTGGACCTGAGCAAAGCCGACGGGCGCAAGGCGGTCGACGCCGTGTTCGCCGCGATCGCCGACGCCGCCGCCAAGGGTGACGAGGTTTCGGTCAACGGTTTCGGCAAGTTCAAGGTCAAGGCGACCCCGGCCCGCGAAGGCCGCAATCCGTCGACCGGCGCCACCATCCAGATCAAGGCCGCCAAAAAGCTGACCTTTGGCCCCGCCAAGGCCGTCAAGGACCGCCTGAACGGCTGATCCACCCGCGCGGGTTCCGCCGCCGCGGCTGGCGGAACCCGCGCCTTTTTCTACCTGCGCGCGACCGCCCGGCAGAGGGAAGCGGCGCCGGCAGGCCCAAGAGTCAGCGGCGACCCGCCGCTGCGCCTATTCTGCCTCCACCTCAACCACCGCGACCGACTGGCCGACCAGTTCGATCGCGCCATAGGCGGTGAGGAAGCTGATGTCGGCGGCGTCGCGGCCGACGCAGATGCGCGCCATCGCCGATGCGCGCGCCATGCCGGTGGCGTCGACGGGGTACCAGTCGCCGTCCAGATAGACTTCGGCGACGGCGTGGAAATCCTGCGGATCGACCCCCAGCGCGTAGACGCTGGCCATGCGCGCCGGAATATGCGCGGCGCGTGCCAGTGCGATCAGGACATGGGCATAGTCACGGCACACGCCGCGCCGTTCGACAAAGCTGTCGAGCGCGCCGGTTTCGGCGTCGCTGGCCCCCGCGACATAGGTGAAGCGGTTTTCGATCCAGTCGCGCATCCTTGCGACCTTCGCCCCGCCGTCATGGTCGCCGAAGCGGCGTTCGACAAAGGCGTGAAACTTGTTCGACGGGCAATAGCGCGATTCGTTGAGATAGGGGACGGCGTCGGCGGGCAGGCGGTGGAGCGGCACCGCGGCGAGCGCCGCCAGATCGGGATCGGGGCGGTCGATCGCGACGCGGGCACGATAGGCGACGCGCAGTTGCCCCGCCTCGCGCAGCCAGACCGGATCGCAGATACCGCTGGCGGTCGGGACGCGCGCCAGCAGGTCGGGCCGGCCGAGGTCGAGCGACGCATCGAGCACGCGCTGGCCGTGCCCGTCAGCAGCCTCGATCTGGAGCATCAGGTCGACCGGTTCGGGCAGCCGGTAATTTAGGGAGGCGCGGATCGCGAGTTTCATCTATCGGCAACGCATGAGGGAGGGTTCGGTGCCGCTAAACCTGTCAGGGAAAAAGCACAAGTGACGCCGGGGCGTACCATCCCCTTCATCGTCGCCACCATCTTTATCGACGCGGTCGGTTTCGGGATCATCATGCCGGTGCTGCCGCAGCTGGTGATGGAGGTCGGGCGCATCGACTTGGCCAAAGCGATCGAGGTCGGGGCATGGATCGGGCTGGTGATGGCGGTCGCGACCTTTCTGGCGTCGCCGGTGCTCGGCAATCTGTCCGACCGGTTCGGGCGGCGGCGCGTGCTGCTGCTGTCGCTCGGCGGGCTCGCGATAGACTATGCGTTGCTGACGATCGTCGAAACGCTGCCGTGGTTGTTTGTTGCGCGCGCTTTGTCGGGCGTATTCGGCGGCAGCTATGCTGCGGCGCAGGCGGCGATCGCCGACATCACCAAGCCCGAGGAGCGCGCGCGCAATTTCGGCTTTGTCGGCGCGGCGTTCGGGGTCGGCTTTGTCGCCGGACCGGCGATCGGCGGCTTTCTGGGCGAGATCGGCCCGCGCGCGCCGTTCGTCGCCGCGGCGATCCTCGCCGCCGCCAACATGCTCTATGGCCTGTTCATCTTTCCCGAAACCTTGCCGCCCGGGCGCCGCCGCGCGTTCAGCTGGCGCCGCGCCAATCCGCTCGGCGCGCTCCAGGCGATGCGCGGCCTGCCCGGCATGGGCGGGGTCGCGAGCGTGCTGACCTTGTGGCAGATCGCCAGCCTGGTCTATCCGATGACGTGGAGCTTTTACTGCATAGCGCAGCTCGGCTGGACGCCGGGGATGATCGGCGCCAGCCTGGCCGCGGTCGGGGTGATGATCGCGCTGGGCCAGACGTTCGTTGTCGGCCCGATGGTCGCGCGCTTTGGCGAGCGCGATGCGGCGACGATCGGCATCGCGATCGCGGTCGCCAATTATCTGGGCTATGCCTTTGTCACCTCGACCTGGGGCGCGTTCCTGCTGTTGCTGCCGATCGCCTTGCAGGCACCGGTGCAGCCGTCGCTCAACGCGCTGATGTCGCGCCGCGCCACCGCCGATACGCAGGGCGAGGTGCAGGGCATTTCGGCGATGGCGATGGGGCTGGGCCAGCTCGTCGCACCGATCCTGCTCACCGGCACCATGGCCTGGTTTACCGCCGCCACGGCCCCGGTCCATTTTCCGGGTGCCGCCTTCATCGTCGCCGCAATCTTTGGCCTGCTCGCGATCCTGATGCTGCGCCGCCTGCCGCGCGTGACGCGGACCAGCGACGACGCGTCCGATCAGATGCCGCCGTCGGTCACCGCATAGCCCGCGGCCTCGAGCCCGGCGGTGAGCGTCGCGACGCAAGCGGCGACATCGGCGGCTGACGTCGATCGGATCACAAAATTGGCACCGACCTTGCCGTCGCGGAAAAAGGGATAGCTGCCGATCACGACCCCCGGATGCTCCTTTTCGCCCCGGCGCAGCAGGTCGGCGACCTCGCTTTCGGGTGACCAGGCGCCGATCGTGTGCGCAACCAGCGGCGCGCCGCCCTCCAGCTGGCCGGTCAGCGCATCGAGCATCCCCGCGGTGATATGCGGCACTCCGGCCATCACGAACAGATTGTCGATGCGGATCCCCGGCGCCCCCGACATGCGGTTGGCGATCAGTTCGGCGCCGTCGGGGGTGCGCGCCATGCGCAGCCGCGCCTCGGTGAGTTCCAGCCCGCGCCCGCCATAGTAGCGCTCGAGGATGGCGCGTGCCTCCGGATGGACGATCACCCCCACGCCCAGCGCCTTGGCGACCGCATCGACGGTGATGTCGTCGTGGGTCGGGCCGATGCCGCCGGTGGTGAACACATAGTCATAGCGCGCGCGCACCGCGTTCAGCGCATCGACGATCTCCTGCTCGACATCGGGGACGATACGGACTTCGCGCAGCCGGATACCCTGCGCGTCGAGCCACGTCGCAATCTGCGACACATTCTTGTCCTGGGTGCGGCCCGAGAGAATCTCGTCGCCGATCACCAGCACGGCGGCGGTCCAGATGCGTTCGTCGCTCATCGCTTTGCCTTAGCCGGACGCGGTGACAAAACAAGTGTGGTGGAACGGGATATTTGTTCTTGCTATGTTCTACTCCGACTCGCATCGCATCAAGGAGAAGCGCCATGGCAGACGATCTGATTTTCTATACCAACCCGATGTCGCGCGGGCAGATTGTCCGCTGGATGCTTGAAGAGGTCGGCGCGCCCTATGACCCGCGCATCCTCGATTACGGCACGACGATGAAGGACGCCGCCTATCTGGCGGTCAACCCGATGGGCAAGGTACCGGCGATCGTTCACGACGGCCGCGCGGTGACCGAATGCGCGGCGATCTGTGCCTATCTGGCCGATGCCTTCCCCGAAGCCGGGCTGGCGCCGCCGGCCGCGGCGCGCGCCGATTATTATCGCTGGCTGTTCTTCACCGCCGGGCCGGTCGAACAGGCGATCACGGCCAAGCATTTCGGGATCGAGCCCGATGCGGACCAGCAGAGGATGGCGGGTTTCGGCTCGCTCGACGCGGCGCTGGACGCGCTCGAAGGCGCGGTCGCGGGCAAGGCGTTTGTCGCGGGCGACCGGTTCAGCGCCGCCGACGTCTATGTCGGCAGCCAGATCGACTGGGGGCTGCAATTCGGGACGATCCCCCCGCGCCCGGCGTTCGAGGCCTATGTTGCGCCGTTGCGCGAGTGCGCCGCCTACAAGCGCGCGAAAGACATCGACAATGCACTGATTGCCGAGATGCAGGCGGCAAATCCCGTTTAGTGCGGACCTCTCTCAGTCGTCATTGCGAGCGAAGCGAAGCAATCCAGGGCGGTTTACGCGCGCTCTGGATTTCCGCGTCGCTTCTCGCTCCTCGCAATGACGAGGGGGTAGGCAATTCACCTGCCGCCTAGGCAGCGCTTTTCAGCAATCCGGCGGCGAGCGGGGCAAGGCGCCGTACCTGCGGATCCCGCGATCCGCTGGCTGCGCGACATAGACGGCGTCGCCGAATGCGCTGTTGTTGTGGGACCGCCCCCAACCCTTCGGCGCTGGAGTAGGGGGCTTTCCAGCGTGGCGCGTCGCCCGGATGCAGCGTCTGGAACCATGCCGCCCACGCCGCATCGTCGATGTCGGGCCGTCTTGCCAGGAACTGCAGCGGCCGCGCCAGCCGCCGCGCCTCGCCGTGGATATAGGCGTGCGATCCCGGCGGCGCGACCTGCGCGGCAATCGCGCCGAGCAGCAGGTCGGCATCGGCGCGCGCCAGACGCGGACCGAGCGCCAGCTGCATCAACAGGTCGGCGCCATGCGCGACCCCGTGCCGCCAGCCCTGCCCCTCGACAAAACCGCGATAATCGGTGACGCCGCGCAAATAGGTCGCGCCGGTTGCGGCGAGCCCATGCAATTCGGTTTCGGTCAGAAGGGGCTCGACGCGGTCGGCGCGCGCGACTTCTGACAGGGCCAGCACGGCGAAGGGACGGCGGAAGCCCGCGCTATCGTCGGGCGCGGCGAGGATTGCCGTCAGTCGCTGTTTCGCGTGGCGGAGGCCATCGGCGTCCAGATGTTTGCCGCGCAGCCCCTGCGTCCACAGCGCGAAAGCGAAATCGTCGCGGATTGCGGAATCGGGGTTATCGAGGCAGGCGACCAGCGCGTCGATCGCGGCATTGTCGGCCGCGACAAAATAACGAGCGGCAAAGGCTTTGAGAACGCCATCGTCGGGCCGGGCGACCGCACATGCTTCCTTCGTCTTTGCCGCGCCGGGCAGCGCCGCCGTCATCAACACCGCGGCCCCCGCCGCCGCCCATATCCGTTTCATCAACTTCCCCCAAAAAGAAAGAGCCCGGCGAATCGCTCCGCCGGGCTCCCGTTTTTCGTTCGACGTCCGTCCGCTTATTCGCGGCTGCCCAGCAGATTGAGCAGGAAGGTGAACAT
The DNA here is from genome assembly GCA_026125835.1 of Sphingopyxis sp. Lineage (GTDB taxonomy): Bacteria > Pseudomonadota > Alphaproteobacteria > Sphingomonadales > Sphingomonadaceae > Sphingopyxis. Next base: position 3,966 of record JAHCKJ010000001.1, on the reverse strand, counting down.
GTTGACGAAGTCGAGGTAGAGCGTCAGCGCGCCCATCACCACCGACTTGCCGACAAAGTCGGTCCCGCGGACATAGAAATACATGCTCTTGATCTTCTGCGTGTCATAGGCGGTCAGGCCCGCGAAGATCAGCACGCCGATGACGCTGATCGCCATCGCCATCGCGCCCGACTGGAACACGAATGCGTTGAGCAGCAAGGCGACGAGCAGGCCGACCACACCCATGATCAGGAAGGTGCCGAAACCCGACAGATCCTTTTTGGTCGTATAACCATAGAGGCTTAGGCCCAGAAAAGCCGCGGCCGTCGCGAAAAAGGTCTGCGCGATCGAGGTGCTGGTAAAGGCCAGAAAGATCGTCGACATCGACAGACCCATCACGGCGGCATAGACCCAGAAGATCGCCTGCGCCGCCACCGTCGACAGCTTGTTGATGCCAAAGCTGAGCACCAGCACGAACGCCAGCGGCGCCAGCATCACCACCCACATCAGCGGGGTGCCGATCATCGATGCGGTAAAGCCCGACTGAAACGCCAGCATCGCCACGATGCCCGTCAGCAGCACGCCCGAGCCCATATAATTGTAAACCGACAGCATGTACGACCGCAGGCCGGCATCGACGGCCTGGTCCATTGCGTTCGCGCCGGCCCCAAAACCGGAAGCCGCCATATTGGGGTCGTTCCAATTCGCCATTGTCATTACTCCATCACCGGCCAGCCCATACCGGCCGTAGGCGGTAATATCGTGATTTTCTGTCCGGCTTTCAAGCGAAACCGGAAAGCGGGCAAGTTTCGGTGGTTAGGCGGGCGCGAACGCTTATGCTGGCCGGACCATGTCGAGCCACCGCCTGTTCGTCGCGCTGCGTCCACCCCGCCCCGTCCGCGACCTGCTGCGCGCCGCGATGCACGGCATTTCGGCAGCGCGCTGGCAGGATGACGAGCAGCTGCACCTGACGCTGCGCTTTATCGGCGAGGTCGACCGTCACCGCGCCGAGGACATCGCCGCGGCGCTGGGCGCGCTCCATGCGCCGGCGATCACCGCGCGGATCGCCGGGGTAGGGATGTTCGAACGCAAGGGGTGGCCGCACACCGTCTGGGCGGGGGTCGAACCGGCCGCGGCGCTGGCAGCTCTACATCGCAAGGTCGACCAATTGCTGGCGCGCGTCGGCGTACCGTCCGAAACGCGCGCCTTTGTCCCGCATATCACGCTGGCGCGGCTCAACCGTTCGGCGGGGCCGGTCGCACCCTTTCTGGCGCAGCACGGCGATCTGGCCAGTTCGCCTTTCGCCTTCACCCGCGTCATCCTCTACGAAAGCGAAATGGGGCATGGCGGTTCGCGCTACCATCCGGTGGCGCGCTACCCGCTCGAATGTTCGGCGACGAGCGCGGCGGCAACGGCGCTGACATCGTCCCACGTCGCGGCAAAACCGTCGTCGGCGCCGTAATAGGGATCGGTCACGCCCTCGCCGCGGCGTCCGGGCACAAGGTCGAGCATCAGCCGGACGCGCGCGGTCGCATCGGCGGGCGCCAGCGCGCGGGCATCGCGCAGGTTCGTCACATCGGCGGCGAGGATCAGGTCGAAGCGGTAGAAATCCTCATGCACAAGCTGTCGGGCGCGCAGGTCCGAAATGTCGATGCCGCGGCGGCGCGCCTCGGCTTGCGCGCGGGGGTCCGGCGGGCGGCCGACATGCCAGTCGCCGGTCCCCGCCGAATCGAGCCGGGCGTCGATCCCCGCGGCGGTGAAGGCAGCGCGCGCCGCGCCTTCGGCCAGCGGCGAGCGGCAGATATTGCCGAGGCACAGGAACAATATGGCGGGGATTTTGTCGCGATCGTCGCCCACTCTGCGCCCTTCACCCCAAAGTTGAACCGTCTTTCAACTTGCGCCTTGCCGCGGCTCTGCTAGCCATGACGCGGACAAGATAGACGTTCAGGGAGGGGGTTGCCAGATGGTCGATAGCGCGAGCCAGCTTGAGGGGTCCGAAACCGCGCCCGCCGCCGAACCGAAGGCGACCGGTTACAGCTGGTATGTGCTGTCGGTGCTGGTCGTCGTCTATATCCTGAACTTCATCGACCGGCAGATCATCAGCATCCTGGCGGTCGACATCAAGGCCGACCTGGGGCTGACCGACTCCGACATGGGCTTTCTGGGCGGTGCCGCCTTTGCGGTCTTTTACGCGCTGTTCGGCATCCCGCTGGGCCGCCTCGCCGACAATTGGAGCCGGGTGAAACTGCTGTCGATCGGCCTCACCTTGTGGTCGGCGATGACCGCATTGTCGGGCTTTGCCTATGACCGCATGACGCTGACGCTGGCGCGCATGGGCGTCGGCGTCGGCGAGGCAACCGCCAGCCCGACTGCCTATTCGCTGATCTCCGACTATTTCCCGAAACGGCAAAAGGCGACCGCGCTCGCCATCTATTCGTCGGGGCTTTATCTTGGCGGCGGCGTGTCGCTGTTCATCGGCGCGTTGATCGTCGAAAGCTGGAACCGGACCTACCCTGCGGGCGGGCCGCTGGGACTCGTCGGCTGGCAAGCGGCGTTCCTCGCCGTCGGGCTCCCCGGGCTGCTCCTCGCGCTGTGGGTCGCCAGCCTGCGCGAACCGGTGCGCGGCGCGATGGACGGCGTGCCGGCGCACAGCTCGCCGACGCCGTTTCGCGAGTTCGGCAAGGATCTGTCGATGATCGTGCCGCCGCTCACACTCTATGGCGCGTGGCAGCGCGGCCCCGCGGCACTGGCGATCAACATCGGCGTCGCGGCGGCGCTCGCGGCTTTTGCGTGGTGGATGATCCAGCTGACCGGCAACCTGCCGCAATGGTCGGCGGTCGCGCTCGGCTATTACGCCGTCTTTTCGTGGGCAAGCACGCTGCGCGCCAATGATCCGGCGACCTTTCGCCTGATCTGGGGGACGCCGGCGTTCATCTGTGTCACGATCGGTTATGGGCTCGTCGCGCTCGCCGCCTATGCGCTCGCTTTCTGGTCGGCACCCTATGCCGAAGTCGTGCTGGGACTTCCCAAGCAACAGCTCGCCTCGATCCTGGGTGCCAATGGCGCGCTCAGCGGGTTTATCGGGGTCATCATCGGCGGTCGCGCCGCCGATGCGCTGCGCGCGCGCCATCCGGCGGGGCGCATCTGGATGATCCTGTTCGGCGTCATCGCGCCGATCGCGCCGATCTGGATCGGCTATACCACGGACAGCGCGCCGCTGTTCTATACGATGAATTTCCTTGCCGGGTTGTTCGGCGCCGCGGCGCTCGGCGCGGCAGCGGCGACGACGCAGGACCTGGTGCTGCCGCAAATGCGCGGCACCGCCACTGCCGCCTTCTTCCTGGGCACCACGCTGATCGGCCTGTCCTTTGGCCCCTATATGGTCGGGCAGATTTCGGATCTGACGGGGACCGTGGTGAACGGCCAGCCGGTCGGCAATCTGCGCGCGGGCATATTGTCGCTGATCGGCGTGGCGCCCGTTGCGGTCGCGCTGTTGCTCTATGCCTATCGCGCGCTGCCCGAGGCGGAGGCGACGATCGTCGAACGCGCGGGCCGCGCCTGATCGCGGCGCCCGCGCGGGCGCGGCCTATTCGACGGGCGTGGTGACGATCACGCCGCAGGCGATGCGGTCGCCGCTGTTGCCGCTGGGATCGGTTTTCATGTCGTCGGGACCGGCGTGGATGACGAATGACGCGCCGTCGGCGTCGAGCATCGCGCCGTCGCCGGTCAGGCGGGTGCCCACCAGTTGCAGCGTTGCGCGGCCGATGGTGTCGGGCTCGATGACCAGATTGGGCAGGTCGCCATGGTGGGCGCCCCGCGGATTGTCGCGGCCGTGCTCGGCACCCGTCGGGTTCCAGTGGGCACCGGCGCTGGTAAATTTGGGCGCGTCGCAGCGGCCGGTCTCGTGGATATGCATGGCATAGGTGCCGGCGCCGAACCCGCGCGCGACGAGATCGAGCCGTAACCCGCGGACTTCTCGGTAGATGT